>JAQWJH010000111.1 GCA_029248455.1 Flavobacteriaceae bacterium | reverse complement strand
AAAATACCAAATTTTCCAATTACAACTGCTGCGCTTGTTGTAAGAGAAGATGGGGTATTTATTTTATAATCTGGATATATATTTAGAACATTAGGATTAACTATGTCTTGGTAGGTTATACCATCAAGATCAATAGATTTTACATCTATAGATTGCCAAGTTTCATCACGAAGTGTATACCATGTTGGTGATTGATAAGAAATTCCAAATCTAAAAGATTTTAATTTAGCAATCCCACCAAATTGTAAAGACAGACCCTCACCTTGTGTATTTATTTGATTTTCAAAGTTAATCTTGGTTATTGCAGAATTTTCTGAAAAATTAGTTTCATTATGGCCTGTCCAGTTTTGAATATATAAATCGTGTGTATTAATATTCATTCCAAAATAAAAATTTTCTTTGAACTGTATTCCAATATTAATATTGTATTTAGTATTAACTCCCTTAGTTTCGCTAATGTATCGTTGGTCAACTCCGTTTTCATAATTTGCAAGTGAAAAGAAACTTTTGGAAATTTCATCATAATTTATAAGATAAGATTGGTAAGCTAAAAATGCTTGTTGCGCTGAGTAGCCATAATTTTCTCCTAAATATCTATAAACCCCTGAAATACTTTCATTTGAACCAACACTTAAATCAGAAACATTTAATCCTAAAGAATTGTTTAGAAAAAAAGTATCAATTGAATTTTTAGTATTCCTTCCACTTATTTCAAAATTATTTTTGTAAGAATTATTAGTTTGGGCATTAAAACCAAAGGATATTTTATTAATATTCCCACCACCAGAGTTTTTTAATATCCAAACAGCTCCACCCTGATTGAACGAAAACTTATTGTCATTTTCATCAACAGAACTATTAAAAAATATGGTTTTATTTTCTTTCTTTTCACTAGAAAGAGTAAAGCCGTACTGATTATCAATAAAAACCGCACTTCCAGCAGGATTGGTATTGATTGCTGAAAGATCTCCTCCCAATGCCCCAAAAGCACCACCCATTGATTCAAATCTTGCAGTTCCATTAGGAATATCAGTGGTTAGATTTAAAATTTCACTTAAATTTTGAGACTGAACTGTAAGCGAAAATAAAATAAGTAATAAGGTTTTTTTAAGCATATATAACTGTTATCTCGGTCCTCTTGATGATCCACTACTTTTAGATGAAGAACTTCTTGAGATTGAAGATCTACTACTACTCGTTGAGGGAGGGCTGTATGATGATCTGCTGGATGAAGAAGATGAATTATTAGATCTTGAAATATTGTAAGATCTATTAGATGTACTTGATTGTGAACTGTTATTTATTGTATTGGATCTAGTATTATTGTAGGATCTAGATGAGTTTTTATAAGTACTTAATTGAAAATTTGGGGACTTACCATCAGAAGGTCTTTTTGAGGGTCTTGTATATGGTCTAGACTCGTTGCTGATACTGCTTTTTCCATTATTAGTAGTACTGACATTGCCAGGATTTAGATAATTTCTAGAGGGAACAGAACTATTTAATGTAGAATTTTTCAAATTATAATAAATTCTATTAATATTTCTATTTTTTATTGCCTCATCATTTAATCCTTTTGGTTCGTTTCTCCCAACATTATAATTTGTGATAGATCTGGTGGAATTTGATGAAATATTGGAGCCAGATTTTGCTAAGCTTATTGATGAATTAGCATTTGAATATGATCCTCTTCTTCCGTTCATGAAAGCAATGTTATTACTATTTAATCTTTGATAAAAATTATTGTTGAAACTACCATATCTCCAATAATTATTGTATCCCCAATAACCTCCATAACCCCATGGTCTGTACATATAATCCCAATAACCATATCCTCTATACATTTCATACGGGTATCCCCAGCTATGAAAAGGGTTGTAGTGATGATAATTATACCATGAACCTAGGTAATAAGGATTATAATAATTACCCCAAAACGAATCATAATATGAATTATTTTGGTAAATAATATTTATTGAACTAGGATTGTCACCCCAGGATCCATAGCTGTTATTGTATGATAAATTAGTATTATTGGCTTGTGAAGTATATGTACTGGTATCTGTAATAATACTATCATTGGAGTCGATATTTAAACCATATTCATCAGCCTTTTGTTCAAAATAATTTTTGTAATAAGAGCTGTTATTATTACTTTTAACAGAGCTTTTAGTTCCATATATACCATCAGAAGACACATATCCACTGGAACTAAATGACCCACAACTCAAACACAATAAACTAAAAGTAATGATTGAAAGGTGATTTATATTTTTGAGTGAAATAAATGTGTGACTTATCATAGTAATATTTTGTTGTTAAAAAAATTAAAATACTTAATTTAGCTTACAAAATATAAATAAACAATTATTATGCCAAAAACAATTCATGGGAAAAAAACTAACTAAGAGAGCTGAGGATTATTCAAAATGGTATAATGAGTTAGTTGTAAAAGCTGATTTAGCTGAAAATTCATCTGTTAGAGGCTGTATGGTGATTAAACCTTATGGTTATGCTATATGGGAAAAAATGCAAAAACAACTTGATCAAATGTTTAAAGATACTGGTCATCAAAACGCTTATTTTCCTTTGTTTGTTCCAAAAAGTCTATTTGAAGCAGAGGAAAAAAATGCAGAGGGATTTGCCAAAGAATGTGCGGTAGTCACTCATTATAGATTAAAAAACGATGAAGAAAATTCTGGAAAATTAATTGTTGATCCAAAAGCTAAATTAGAAGAAGAGTTAATTGTGAGACCCACAAGCGAAGCAATAATTTGGAATACCTACAAAAACTGGATTCAATCATACAGAGATTTACCAATTTTAATAAATCAATGGGCCAATGTAGTTCGCTGGGAAATGAGAACGCGTCTTTTTTTAAGAACTGCAGAGTTTTTATGGCAAGAAGGTCATACCGCCCACCAAACTAAACAAGAGGCAATAGAGGAGGCAGTTCAAATGAATGATGTTTATGCAACCTTTGCTGAGGAGCATATGGGTATCCCTGTAATTAAAGGAATAAAATCTGAATCTGAAAGATTTGCTGGTGCTCTAGAAACTTATTGTATTGAAGCTTTAATGCAAGATGGAAAAGCCCTTCAAGCTGGAACTTCTCATTTTTTGGGTCAAAATTTTGCTAAAGCTTTTGATGTTAAATACACTAATAAAAATGGTGATTTAGATTTTGTTTGGGCAACCTCCTGGGGGGTTTCTACAAGATTAATGGGTGCTTTAATAATGACTCACAGTGATGATAATGGGCTTGTTCTTCCTCCAAAATTGGCACCAATTCAGGTGGTTATTATTCCAATTTTTAAATCAGATGAAGATTTCAACAAAGTGAGTACCTATATAGAACCAGTTATAAAAAACTTACAATCTAAAGGAATAAGTGTTCTATTTGACAAAAGAGATACTTTTAAACCAGGTTTTAAGTTTAATGAACATGAAATCAAGGGTGTCCCAATTAGAATTGTTGTTGGCTCCAACGATATTGAAAAATCTAGTTTAGAAATTTTTAGAAGAGATAAGATGGAAAAAGAAACAATTAATATTGATGAGGTTTACTCCAAAGTTGATTTTTTGATTGAAGATATTCAAACCAACTTATTTGATAAAGCTAAAAATTTTACAAATTCAAATACAAGAGAAGCTAATACTTTCAAAGAGTTTAAAGATCTTATTGATACAAAAGGTGGTTTTGTTTCGGCACATTGGGACAGGACCAAGGAAACTGAGGAACTAATTAAAAGAGAAACAAAAGCAACTATTCGATTGATTCCAATTGATGGTAAAACTGAAAAAGGTTTCTGTATTTATTCAAAAAAACCTTCCAATCAGAGAGTGCTATTTGCAAAAGCTTACTGATTTTTATAAAAATTAAAAGGATCATTAATATGTTGCAAGTTTGTAAGCTTTGAATTACATTTGCAATCGTTTTAAATTTGGCCCGTTCGTCTATCGGCTAGGACGCCAGGTTTTCATCCTGGTAAGAGGGGTTCGATTCCCCTACGGGCTACTAAATTATAAATATGGCTAATCATAAATCTGCGTTAAAAAGAATTAGGAGAAATGAATCTGTTAGGCTTAGAAATAAGTTACAGCATAAAGCTACCAGAAACGCAATTAAAAAGCTTAAAGATTTGAAAACAAAGAAAGCTGCTGCGAAATTATTTCCAACGGTGGTTTCTATGTTGGATAAGCTAGTTAAGAATAATATTATTCATTCAAACAAATCGGCTAATCTAAAATCTAAGCTTTCAAAACATGTGGCTGCTCTATAGTTTTTTACAAACTATTAAGAGTTCATCGAAATTAGAAATTCCTCATTATTGAGTGATTTCTTGATCCTATCATTAATAAATTCCATAGCTTCTACAGGATTCATATCTGCAAGATACTTTCTCATTATCCACATCCTTTGGATAGTATTTTCGTCTAAAAGAAGATCATCTCGTCTAGTTCCTGAGGACACTAAATCTATAGCTGGATAAATTCTTCTATTAGAAATTCTTCGGTCTAGCTGAAGTTCCATATTTCCAGTTCCTTTAAATTCTTCAAAAATTACTTCATCCATTTTAGAACCAGTTTCAGTAAGTGCAGTAGCGATTATTGATAATGATCCACCACCTTCAATATTTCTGGCAGCTCCAAAAAATCTTTTAGGCTTGTGAAGTGCATTTGCATCAACACCTCCACTTAATATTTTTCCAGATGCCGGTTGTACCGTGTTGTAGGCTCTAGCAAGTCTGGTAATAGAGTCAAGTAAAATAACAACATCATGACCACATTCAACCAGTCTTTTAGCTTTTTCCAAAACAATGTTAGCTACTTTAACATGTCTATCTGCAGGTTCATCAAAAGTAGAGGCAACAACCTCCCCTTTTACATTTCTTTGCATATCTGTCACCTCCTCAGGTCGTTCGTCAATAAGTAAAATAATTTGATAAACTTCAGGATGATTCGCTGCAATTGCATTAGCAACATCTTTTAATAACATTGTTTTTCCTGTTTTGGGCTGCGATACTATCATCCCCCTTTGTCCTTTTCCTATTGGTGAGAAAAGGTCCATAATTCTTGTTGAGATAGTATTACTTTTATCAGCAAGATTAAATTTTTCATCAGGAAATAACGGAGTTAAATGCTCGAAAGAAACTCTATCTCTTACTACATTGGGACTTAATCCATTTATTTTTGAGACTTTAATTAATGGAAAATATTTTTCACCTTCTTTAGGGGGTCTTACGTGACCTAGTACTGTATCTCCAGTTTTTAAGCCGAATAATCGGACTTGAGATTGGGATACATAAATATCATCCGGTGAGGTTAAATAATTATAATCTGATGATCTTAAAAAACCATAACCCTCTTGCATAATATCAAGGACACCCTCACTTTCAATAATGCCATCAAATTCAAAGTCAGGTTCTTTATACCTGTTTCTAACGTCTTTATTGTGATTTTTTTCTTTTTTCACAAAATGATTTGTTTTTTGTTTTTGACTATTAGAAACTGATTTTTCAGTTTTACCATCAATAGAGGCCTTTACTTTTTCAGTATCTTCAACGTGTTTTTTATTAGTATTTGTTTTTTCTTTTTCAACTTTTTCTGGAACTTTTTCATCAGTTACTTTGGGATTAGCTGCATAGTGATCGATTATCTTATAAGCTAAATCCATTTTTTTTAAAGTTGTAATTTTTTTGATTCCTAATTTGGTTGCTATTTCTTGTAGCTCAGAAATCTTTTTTTCTTTTAGAGCGGATATTTCAAACATTTATATTGTTTATATTAATACTTTATGGAATATAATTTGATACCTAAAATTGTGGGAATGATTATTAAATCGATGTAAATATACAATTAATTATTAAATCAATTTAAATACATAATTTTATGTTTTAAAATAAATTATGATACAAAGAATTCAAACTGTTTATATGGTGTTATTAATACTAATTAACATGTTTATTGTAATTAGTATTGATAGTAATCCTGAAATGTCTTTATCTGAATCACATTTTGGGTTTTTTAGACCATACATTAATGATTATTTCTTTTCTGAATTTTTTTGTATTTTTTTATTGGTTATCATATTCTTTTTTAAGAAACCAAAGATTCAAATTAACTTTTTAAGAGTTTTATTTGTTTCATTGATTTTTGGTTTATTAAACTTTTTTGATGAGAGATCTTTTGAAAAATCTATTACTGATCCAGCCTTATTATATTTTTTAGTTTCTTTTTTTTTAATTTTTGTGTCAATTACTTCAATAAAAAAAGATCAAGCTATAATTAGTTCATCAAACAGATTGAGGTAGTTTTGATCGATCTCCAAGTTCAATTACTTCCATTTTTTCAATATTAGTTCCATTTATTTCAAATCTAATCATAGTTCTTTTATTATGAAAGCCATGCCTTCCTGCTGCTCCTGGATTCATGAACAAAAGTTGATTGGTTTTGTCGTATTCTATTTTTAAAATATGAGAGTGGCCACAAATAAAAATTTTAGGTTGTTCTTTTAAAATTAGTGTCTTACTTTTTTTATTATAGAAGGGCGGTTTTCCACCAATATGAATCATAGAAACTTTTACTTTTTCACACATGAAAGTATTAATTTCTTTTAGAGACGATCTAACTACATGGTTGTCAATATTTCCGTAAACGGATTTAACTTTTGTTATTTTTTCTAATTCATCAAGAACTTCAATTTTTCCAATATCACCAGCATGCCATATTTCATCAGCTTGTTTGGCATATTTAATTATTGCCTTATCAATGTAACTGTGAGTGTCTGATAATAATAGAATTTTTTTCAATTAATTATTTTTTTGATTTTCTTATTAAGGTATATTTGACCTATTAACAAAAGTAGTATTTCTCTTGCGATATTTATTAGAATTGTCTTTTAATGGTGCTAATTATCACGGTTGGCAAATACAACCTAATTCCATTTCTGTACAAGAAACAATTGAGAAGTGTATATCTACTATTTTGAATAAAAAAACATGTGTTGTAGGGGCAGGAAGAACCGATACTGGTGTCCACGCCTCATATTTTTGTGCTCATTTTGATTTAGATTCAGTAATCGCGGATAAATTAGATTTTATTTATAAGCTTAATTCCTTTTTACCTAGTGATATTGCAATAAAAAACTTGTACTTTGTAAAGCAAGATTTCCATGCTAGGTTTGATGCTGTGAGTAGAACTTACCAATACAAGTTAAATACGTCTAAAAATCCTTTTTTATCTAACGATTCGTATTTTCTAAAGAAGGAAATTGATTTTTGTAAAATGAATTTAGCTGCTTTAAAGCTTTTTGATTATACCGACTTTAAATGTTTTTCAAAGTCTAATACTGATGTTCATACTTTTGATTGTGATATTAGACGTGCTAGTTGGACATTTAAAGAAAACTACTGGGTTTTTGAAATATCTGCCAATCGTTTTTTAAGGAATATGGTTAGAGCTATAGTTGGGACTTTGATTGAAATTGGGGAAGGTAAGTATGAAATAAATCATATAGATAAAGTCATAAAAAGTAAAAATAGAGAGGTCGCTGGTTATTCTGTTCCAGCGCAAGGCTTATATTTGACTAATATTATTTACCCTGGAAATTTTTTAATAGATGAGTAAAGATTCAAATCTATTTGACATAAAACTTTTTAAAAGGTTAATAGGCAATGTGCTTATTTATAAATCAACTTTTATTTTCGTTGCGATTTCAGCTGTTTTAATATCTATTTTTTCTACCCTAACACCTTATTTAATTAAAATAGCAGTTGATGATTATTTAGCATTAGGAAAATATGATGAATTTATTTATTTGATTTGTTTCATGCTCTTAAATCTTTTGTTAACCGTAGTTTTTATGTTTCTGTTTAGTTACTATGCTAACCTTTTAGGTCAAAATGTTGTTTTTGATTTAAGAGTCAAACTTTTTAAACATATTCTTAATTTCAAGATGGGTTATTTTGATAAATCCTCTGTCGGAAGATTGGTCACAAGAGCTGTCAATGACATGGAAACAATTGCCAGTATTTTTAGTCAGGGTCTTTTTATGATAGTTGCCGATCTTTTACAAATGTTTTTAGTAATAATTATAATGTTAGTAATCAGTTGGAAATTAAGTCTATCAGTTTTTGTTGTGCTTCCTTTTATACTATTTGCAACAAGAAAATTTCAAAAATCGATGAAGGTAGCTTTCAACGAAGTTAGAGCTGAAGTAGCTAATTTAAATTCTTTTGTACAGGAAAGGATAACTGGAATGAAAATTGTTCAAATTTTTAATAGAGAGAAAATAGAGTATGATAATTTTATAGAAATCAATAAAAAACATAAGAAAGCATGGCTTAAAACAGTTTGGTATAATTCTATTTTTTTTCCAATAGCGGAACTATCTACATCTGTTACTGTAGGTTTAATTGTTTGGTATGGCGGATTAAATTCAATTTTAGAGGATTCCGAGATAACACTTGGAATAATATTCTTGTTTATTCAATTATCACAAATGTTATTTCGTCCACTAAGGCAAATAGCAGATAAGTTTAATACACTTCAAATGGGAATGGTAGCAGCTAACAGGGTTTTCAAAATAATGGATACTGAAAGTAAGATTTTAAACTCAGGAAATTTATCTTATAATACATTTCTTGGAAATATTAAATTTAACAATATTACTTTCTCATATGGTGAAGGTGTGGATGTTTTAAAGGATATTTCTTTTAACGTTAATAAAGGCGAAAAGATCGCTATAGTTGGTGCAACTGGTTCTGGAAAAACAACTATAATAAACCTCTTGACTAGATTTTACCAAACAACGAAAGGCTCTATTGAGATTGATAATATTGATATAAATGATATGGATCTTTATTCTTTGAGGTCTAATATAGCATTGGTCTTGCAAGATGATTTTTTATTTGCAGATTCCTTATTAAATAATATTACTATTTGGAATAAAACTATATCATTTGACAATGTTGTGAAAGCGGCAAAAAAAATTGGAATACACGATTTTATAATGTCTTTACCAGGTGGATACAATTATAATGTAAAGGAAAGAGGGGTTATGATTTCCCAAGGTCAGAGGCAACTTATATCCTTTTTAAGGGCATATTTAAAAAATCCTTCAATTTTAATTTTGGACGAGGCCACATCATCAATTGATTCTAATTCTGAAGAATTAATACAGAGTGCGATTTTAAAAATTACTGAAAACAAAACTTCTATAATAATAGCACACAGGCTGTCAACTATATTAAATTCTGATAGAATTTTGGTTATGGATTCAGGGAAACTAGTTGAGTATGGTTCTCATTTGGAATTAATAAATAAAAAGAAAGGTTATTATAAAAACCTTTATGAAATTCAATTTAAAAGCTCAGAAATTAAACCAGTTCAGCTTCAATCATAGCTATTAAATTCTCATCATTACTATATTTAAAAATCTCTCCATTTTTGATAAAACTGATTTTTCCGTTTTCCTCTGATACAACTATAGCTATCGCATCAGTTTTTTCAGTGATACCAAAGGCGGCTCTATGTCTAAGCCCTAATCGAGAATTTATTTTCTGATTTTCAGAAACAGGGAGAACAACCCTTGCTGCAGTAATAAAATTACCATCAATAATAACTGCTCCATCATGCAGAGGACTATTTTTGTAAAAAATACTTTCTATTATCGGCGATGAAATTTCTAAATAAAGGTTATCTCCTGAATTTTTTATAAAATCAAGACTATTATTTCTTTCTATAATAAATAATGCTCCAGTTTTAGTTGAAACTAATTTTTTACAACTTTTTATAAATTCTTCAATGTTCATTTGACTAATTTCTCTAGAGGGCTTAAAAATATTGACGTATTTATAATAAAGCTTGTTGTTGGTAAGATTATTTGAACCTAACATTAAAAGAAACTTTCTTATTTCTTGTTGAAATACAACTATTAATGCAAAAACACCAACACTAATAAATTGACCAAGTAGATTACTTAGAATATTCATATTAAGTACATCAGTTAGTTTCCAAATTAAATAAATAATAATTATACCAATTAATATGTTAATAGCAGCTGTTCCTTTCACAAGTTTATAGACGTAGTAAAGTAGGATTACAACAAGAATGATGTCTATAACATCAATTATGTCAGGAATTAAAAAATTAAATTTATCCAATTTGAAAAATAATTTATATAAAAGTAATTAAAAATGAATTAAGAAGAACTAACAAGAAAATTAGTTAATTTAATTATTTCTTTTGCTTCTTTTACATCATGTACTCTGAGTATATTAGCCCCTTTAGATAAGGCTACAGTATTTAAACATGTAGTTCCGTTTAATGCATTTTTTGGATCATTATTTAGAATTTTATAAATCATGGATTTTCTGGAAATACCAACAAGAATGGGACAATCAAGTTCCTTAAAAAAAGATAAATCATTCAAAATTTGATAATTGTGCTCAAGGGTTTTGCCAAATCCAAATCCAGGGTCCACAACTATATCAATAATTCCTAACTCTCTTGCTCTAAATATTTTTTTAGAAAGATTTGTTATTATATCATTCACAACATTATTGTATTTGGGTTTATTTTGCATAGTCTGGGGACTCCCTTGCATATGCATCATAATGTAAGGAATACCAAGCTCTGCAACGCAATTAAACATATTTGGATCCAATTCCCCCGCTGAAATATCATTAACAATTGAAGCACCGCTGTTAACCGCTTTTTTTGCTACTTCACTCCTAAAGGTATCAACGGAAATTATTGCTTCATTAAATTTGCTTTTTATTAATTCAATTGTTGGTATAACTCTTTTAATCTCATCATCTGTTATTACCTTTTTTGAACCAGGCTTAGAACTACATCCGCCTATATCAATGATGTCTGCACCATCTTCTAACATTTTTTCAACTTGTTTTAAGATTTTTTTATTGGAGTCAAACATTCCACCATCATAAAATGAATCAGGTGTTATATTTAAAATGCCCATAATCTTTGGTGATGAAAAATCCATTAATTTGCCCTTAATGTTTATTGTCATTTTGATTTTAAATTTTTTAATAACTTTTTACAAAAGTAATCTACCTATTTAAATTTTTTCTACGAAATTTACACAAAAAACTATTGGCCATCAATACTTCCAAACAATACGACATAGTCACTGCAGATTGTAGAAATCTTTTTTTAAATAAGATGAAAGATTATGGTAGTGCTTGGCGAATCCTTAGATTATCATCTTTAACAGATCAAATTTTTATTAAAGCACAAAGAATAAGAAGTTTACAAACTAATAAAATCAGAAAAGTTGATGAGGGTCAAAACTCAGAGTTCGTAGGAATTATTAATTATTCTTTAATGTCACTCATTCAAATTCAAAAAGGAATTGCAGAAACTCCTGATTTGGATTTGGAAACTGCCTTAGAACTTTATGACAGTTATTTAGCCGAAACCAAAATTTTAATGGAAAATAAAAATCATGACTATGGAGAAGCTTGGAGAGATATGCGAGTAAGCTCTTTGACCGATTTAATTATCCAGAAAATTTTAAGAATTAAACAAATTGAGGATAATCAAGGGAAAACCTTGGTGAGTGAAGGAATAGCCGCAAATTATCAAGATATGATTAATTATTCAGTATTTGCATTGATTCATCTTCAAAAAAAATAACTTTTTATGTATTGGATATTAAAAAAACTATCTAATATGTTTTTAACTCTATTTGGGGTAGTTACAATTATATTTTTTCTTTTTAATGTTTTGCCTGGCGACCCAGCTCAAATGATGTTGGGTCAAAATGAAGATTCTGAACAACTTACTTTGATAAAAAAAAAATATGGTTTTGATAAACCTGTATTTATCCAATATTTGTATTATTTAAATGATTTGTCTCCAGTTTCTATTCATTTCAACGAATCTCAAAATTTATCTTTTTTAAGAAAAGATAAATATAATTACGTTGGGCTTTTATCTTTCGAAAAATATAAAGTTGTATTAAAAACACCCTACCTTCGAGAATCCTATCAAAAAAATGGTGTAACTGTTGTAGAAATTATAAAGAATACTTTTCCAAATACTGCTGTTTTAGCATTATCATCTATTACTATTGCAATTATTTTGGGTATGTTTCTTGGAATTTTCTCAGCACTGAATAAAAATAATTGGATAGACTATTCCATTCAACTAATAAGTACATTAGGAATGAGTGTTCCCTCTTTTTTTAGTGCTATTTTATTTGCTTGGTTGTTTGGATATCTTTTGAGAGACATTACTGGATTAAATATGACAGGAAGTTTATACGAGTTGGATGATTACGGTGAAAATTTAAATATTAATCTCAAAAACCTAATCTTACCATCTTTAGTTTTAGGAATAAGGCCCGTTGCAGTTATTTCACAAATGATGAGGAATTCTCTTTTGAAAGTTTTATCTCAGAATTATATTAGAACAGCATACGCCAAAGGTTTAAGTAAGTTTCAAGTGATTAAAAATCATGCTATTAAAAATTCACTTAACCCAGTTATCACTGCCCTTTCAGGTTGGTTTGCAAGTATGTTAGCTGGTTCTGTATTTGTCGAGTATATTTTTGGATGGAATGGTCTTGGAAAAGAAATAGTAGATTCATTAAATACTTTGGATGTTCCTGTGTTGATTGGAGCTGTTTTAACTATAGCTTTTATTTTCATTTTGATTAATATATTTGTAGATGTAATATATACATGGTTGGATCCAAAAGTTAAGCTAGAATAAAATTTAAAAAATAATGAGAAAAAAAATTGTTGCAGGAAATTGGAAAATGAATAACGATTTAAATCAGACAATAGATTTAATAAATGAGTTAAGAGAATTAAAAAATATTAAAGATGTAAGGGTTATGATTGCACCTGCATATCCTTTTTTAAAAACTTCACATGATCTTTTAGAGGACTCACCAATTGAGGTTATTTCGCAAAATGTTCATCAAAAAAGTCATGGTGCTTACACAGGGGAGGTTTCTATTGAAATGTTACAAAGTATTGGCGTATCAACAACTCTAATTGGTCACTCGGAAAGAAGAGCTTATTTTAATGAAAGTGATGATGTTTTATTAGCAAAGACTGAGTTTGCACTGGATAATAATTTTAATATTATTTTTTGTTTTGGTGAAGAGCTCTCTGATAGGAAATCCAAAAAGCATTTTGAAATTGTTAAGAGTCAACTTGACAATACCGTCATGAAAATAAAAAAAGAATCTTGGAAAAATATAATTCTTGCTTATGAACCAGTTTGGGCTATTGGCACAGGTGAAACTGCCTCTCCAGAACAAGCACAAGAGATGCATGAGTTTATAAGAAATTGTGTTGAGGATACTTTTGATAAATCTATTTCTGAAGAGGTTTCCATCCTCTATGGAGGTAGTGTGAAACCTTCAAATGCAAATGAGATTTTCAATAAGAAAGATGTTGATGGAGGCCTTATTGGAGGTGCTTCTTTATCGGCAAAAGATTTCAAACTTATTATTGAAGCAAATAGTTCCCTTTAAAAATTTTGTAAATTAGTGTAGTCATGAGCACTAAAGAAAAAGTATCTGAGAAAGAAATAGTAGAAACCGATTCAGTTCACGAAAATGAAATTATTCTTTATAATGATGATGTAAATACTTTTGATCATGTCATTAGAACTTTAATTCAAGTTTGCGAACACACTTCAGAGCAAGCTGAACAATGTTCATTGATTGTTCACTACAAAGGAAAGTGTAGTGTTAAGTCAGGTACTTTTTCAGACTTAAAACCCAGATGCACTAAACTTCTTCAAGCAGGTCTTAGTGCTGAAATCATTTAACTTATTATATTTGCCAAATATGAAAAATATATTTTTTTTAATTGCCATATTATTTAGCCATTTAACACTATCTCAAAACTTTAAACAAATGAAAGAAACAATTCATCAATTTGAACTAACAAATTTAGCTGGTGAAAAATTTAATATGTCTAGTTTAAAGGGAAAAAAAATAATGATTGTAAATACCGCTTCCAAATGTGGACTTACATATCAATATGAAATTTTGGAAAAACTTTATAATGATTTCAAATCTGAAAATTTTGTAATTGTTGGATTTCCATCAAATAATTTTTTATGGCAAGAACCAGGCTCAAATGAAGAAATTGCAAAATTTTGCTTAGAAAATTATGGGGTTTCATTTCCAATGATGGAAAAGGTTTCTGTCAGAGGCTCTAAGATGCATCCTTTGTATAAATTTTTAACTGATAAGAATAAAAATGGTTATAAAGATTCATCTGTTAAGTGGAATTTTCAAAAATATTTAATTGACGAAAATGGTTATTTAGTTAAAATTATTTCCTCTAGAGTTAAACCTGATGATCCCTCTGTTTTAGACTGGATTAAGAGTTAATTTGTAATGAAAAAAAATATCAAAGGATTTACCACAAGATGTATTCATGATGGAGAATTAATTGATTATAAATATAAAGGTGCAGTTTCGCCACTATATTTAAGTACTGCCTATGATTATTTAGAGGTTGAAGATCATAAATATCCAAGATATTTTAATACTCCAAATCAGTTAGCCCTTTCAAAAAAAATCTCTTCATTAGAAAATTGTGAAAAATCGTTAATTTTTGGATCTGGTATCGCAGCTATTTTTGCATCAATGTTCTCGTTTTTGAAATCTGGTGACCATGTTGTTTTTCAATCTTCTCTGTACGGTGGAACAATAAATTTAATTCTTAAAGAATTTAAAAAATTCAATATTGAACATTCGTTAGTTGAATCATTAGAAATTGATGATTATAAAAAAGAAATTAAAAGCAATACGAAATTAATTTATATCGAAACACCAAGTAATCCGCTTTTACAAATAATTGATTTAGAGTTAGTTGCTGATTTGGCTAAAAAAAACGATTTAATTTCAATAATTGATAACACTTTTGCTAGTCCTATAAACCAAAATCCTGTAAATTATGGAATAGACATTATTATTCATAGTGCCACAAAATACCTAGGGGGGCATAGTGATATTTTGGCTGGAACAATTTCATCCTCTAAAATTTTAATTGATAAAATATTAGCATCATCTATAAATTATGGTGGTAATTTAAGCGAACATACTGTTTGGCTTCTGGAGAGAAGCATAAAAACATTGTCTTTAAGAGTCAAAGCTCAAAATACTAATGCCTTTAAAATTGCAGAGTTTTTAAATAGAAGTGAAAACATAAAGTCTGTTTATTATCCAGGTTTAAAATCTCACCCTCAACATGAGTTAGCCAAAAAACAAATGTATGGCTTTGGAGGTATGTTATCCTTTTTGTTAAAAGACGAAAATAAATCTGATGCGTTCACAAGACATCTGAAAATTATAAAACCAGCGATGAGTTTGGGTGGAGTAGAATCTACAATAACATCTCCTTCTTTAACTTCCCATTCAAAAATTTCTAAGGAAAAAAGAGAAAAATTTGGAATTTCAGATGGTTTATTAAGATTTTCAGTGGGAATTGAAGATTATGATGATTTAGAAAATGATTTAACTCAAGCTTTTCAAAAAATATGAAAAATATTAAATTAGATATATTAGCTTTTGGCGCACATCCAGATGATGTAGAATTAGGTTGCGGGGGAACAATTGCAAAAGAAATTTCACATGGAAAAAAAGTTGGTATTATAGATTTAACAAGAGGAGAGTTGGGAACTAGAGGAAATGTAGAAATTAGAAATTCGGAATCTAATAATGCTTCAAAAATATTAGGAATCACGATAAGAGAAAATTTAAATTTTAAAGACGGATTCTTTTTAAATGATAAAGATCATCAGTTAAAAATTATAGAATGTTTAAGGAAATATAAACCACAAATTGTCCTTTGTAATGCACAAGATGACAGACATATTGATCACCCAAAAGGGGCTAGATTGGTAAGTGATTCATGTTTTTTAAGCGGTTTAGTGAAGGTTAAAACAAAATTAAATAATCATGACCAGACATCTTGGAGACCGAAGTCTGTATACCATTACATTCAGTGGAAAAATTCTTCTCCAGATTTCTTAGTAGATATTTCAGGTTTTGTTGATGTAAAATTGAAAGCCATTAGAGCATATAAGTCCCAATTTTTTGATTCACAAAATAGAGAACCTGAAACATTAATTAGTAAAAAGAATTTTTTAAATGATGTAATAAATCGTTCAGCAGATTTAGGAAGGTTAATTGGAGTTGATAATGCTGAAGGGTTTACAACCAATAGAGTGATTGGAATAAATTACTTGAACGATATTAAATAAAAGTTTTTTATATCTAACTAATCTATTAAATTTGCGCCTTGTTATGGTGGTTGTAGCTCAGTTGGTTAGAGCGCTTGATTGTGGTTCAGGAGGTCGTCGGTTCGAGACCGATCTTCCACCCAGAGGGGATTCAAGAAATTGAGTCCCTTTTTTAATTTATACAGTTAATTAGTTCCCGCAAAAGTCCCACAAATCAGTTTATTTATTACCCCAATTTCTTAAATCTTTTGACGTATCATAGGAATCGTTATCTCCAAATAAAATCTTATCTACCTTTTCTTTTCCTAAGTGATATTCAAACCTTTTTCTAATGTCTCTATTTTTATCTTCAAT
>JAQWJH010000077.1 GCA_029248455.1 Flavobacteriaceae bacterium | reverse complement strand
TTAATACTATTAGAATTTCCAACAACAACTGTTTGACTTACAAATCCAATAAAAGAAATTTGTAATGATGCTTCATCATTTTCTAAAGCAATTGAAAAATTACCATCAAAATCTGATGTTGTTCCATTGTTAGTTCCAACTTCAATAACAGTAGCTCCAGGGAGAGGAGCACCATTGTTGTCAGTAATTAATCCTGTAATAATTCTTTGTTCTAAGTCATCCTCTACAGTAATAACTTCGATATTTTTTTCATTTAATTTTACCTTCTCAAGAATAACAACATTTTGTTTTAATCTATAATCGAGATTATTCTCAAATATTAAACTTATTGCTTTTGCAATCGTTTCTTCATTTATTGACAAGGAAATTTTCTTATTAAAATCATAAATATCGTTATCATAGAAAAATCTTAAATCAGTTGTTGACTCAATATTGTCCAAGACTTTTATAATTTCGGTATTTTCGACATTTACTGAAATTTTTTCTTGCGAATAAACATTGGTGTGAGCAAAAGAGGAAAGAGTCATAATTACTGAAAGTAAAACTGAAATTTTCACAACTTTTGTTAGTTTTTTTAAATTATACTGCCAATTACTTGACAATAAGTAGTTAAGTTTCATAAATTTGTTTTTTTTAATTAGTGATTATTTTAATGGTTCTCGTTTTAATGGTTACTATTTTAATAGGGCTATTGTTACAGCAATAGCCTTTTTAAATTTTTATTTACTTCATTCAATTAATATTTTGTTATCTATTATTTGGTATTCCAACCCATATACTTCACTCAAATAAGAAAGAACGTCATTAATCGATTCTTCTTTATATAGTATAGTTGCGGTAAAATATTTTTCTTCAATGTCTTTATTATTATTAATAATTATAATATTATAAATTCTTTCGAGCTTTTGGATCATACTTGGAAGACTTTCATTTCTAAATGCTACTCTACCATCTATCCATGAAGTATACAGAGAAGTGTTAACTCTAGACCGTTCTATTTCACCACTAGAATAATTAACTTTAGCTCTTTCTCCAGGTCTAATCATTAAAACATCATTATTTTTAATATTATCCGAAATCTCACTTACACCTAAACTTCCTTCCGTTAAAATAACTTCCGAAAAGTTATCTTCAGGATAATCTTTAAAATTAAATTTAGTTCCATAAACGTATGCAGAGGTATTATTTGAGGATACTATAAATTGAGATTTATTAGAATTAACTTCAAAAAAAGCTTCTCCATCCAAAAAGACTTCTCTATCGAGATTATTAATAAAATTAACAGGATATTTTAGAGATGTTCCAGAATTTAAATAAACCTTAGTTCCATCGGATAGTTCAAGATTAAATACTTTTCCGTAGGGAACATTAATAGTATTATATGTTAAAGTTTCAACTATCTGATCATTTTTGTAATAAAGCGTACCGTTTGTCTGATTCACTAAAATATTATTATTAATCTTGCTTTGATTTTCTTTTAAATTTTCTAAATCAATTACATTACCATTTTCTGTTGTTAAAGTAATCTTATTTGGATCTATAGATTTTAAATCACCATTTAAATTTCCCTTTGAAAACAAATAAATGATTATGACTAAAGAACAAAGTACATAAGCTACGTTTGTAAAAACAAGGGCTCTTTTTTTGATTGAAGGTTTTTTATTAGAATTAATTCTTGAATTAATTTCTTCTATAATTTTTTCTTGATCTAATTTATTCAAAGCTAAGTTTGTAAGGTGATTTATTGAAATATACTCAACATATTGAGCATAATTTTTTTCATTATTAATCCAATGTAAAAGAGAACTGAGCTCTGTTAATGAAGCTTCATTATCAAAAAATTTAATTATTGCTTTTTCTATCTTACTATTCATAATATACTATTATTACGAACTCCAAAATAAAAACCCTATAAACTAAATAAAATCTCAAAAAAAATTTAAATAATTATTGAAATAAAAAAAAAACTTTAGATTTATTAATTATTTGATACTTTATGATTGACCAAAATATTGTAGAAAAAAATAAAATTTTAATTAGTAAACTTCAAGAAGGAAATGAAAAGGTTTGGAGAGAATTAGTTAATAAGTATAGTGATAAACTCTTTGGATACGCGCTTAGTTTATCATTTGATCATTCAATTGCATCTGATATTGTCCAACAGGTTTTTATTAGTTTCTATGAATATCGCTTTAAATTAAAGCCTCAATATTCAATGGAGTCTTTTCTATACAAGTCGGTTTATAATAAGTTTATTACTGATTATCATAAAAACAAATCATTAACAAGATTACACGAACAATACTATTTTATTTTAGAACAACAATTAAGTAACAGTTCAGACGAACAGCTATCAAAAAATATTGATAAAATGAATTCATTAATTGATAAGTTACCAGACAAAACTAAAATGATATTTTCTCTAAAAAAGAAACATGGACTTACCAATCAAGAAATCGCTGATTATAACAAAATTTCATTAAAAACTGTTGAAGCCCATATTACAAAAGCATTTAAGTTATTACGAAATATGGTAGAAAAAATTAAAGAATAGAAATTTTTGATATATAATAATTTGTTGTGTATTTACCTCAAATTTACATGGGTTCTTAATAATCGTTTTTTTTCCTCCATAACAGCAGGGTGCTTTTTATGTCCCCAAATTTTATCCCTGGCATCTCTAGAACTTTTTTGTAAATCTACAATTGGTAAGGGGTAATCCTTTCCTATCAAAACACCACAAAAAGTCTGTTCCATGGCTGTCATTGTCCAAGGTTCATGAATATATGCTAATGGAACGTTTACTAATTCTGGAACCCATTTTTTTATAAAGATTCCATCAGGATCATGCTCTTGGGAGTTTTTAACTGGATTGTACAAACGAACTGTGTTTATTCCTGTAGTACCTGCCTGCATTTGAAATTGAGGATAGTGTATTCCAGGTTCATAATCTAAAAACTGACGTGCAAGGTGGTAGGTCCCCTCTCGCCAATCTTGATCTAAATTGAGTGTTAAAAAAGATACAACCATAGCACGCATTCTAAAATTAATCCAGCCTGTAGATTCTACAGCTCGCATACAAGCATCAATCAATGGATAGCCTGTATTACCTGTTTTCCATGCTTTTATAAAAGCCTTATTTTTTTTATGTGACAAAAACTCATAACCACTGTTAATACACTGTGTTTCATAACGACACTCCATTTCAAATTTTTGAATAAAATGACAATGCCAGTGAAGTCTAGTAAGCATAGCCGAGAAAGGTTTACTGTTTCTGGTTCTATTGGGATGCGTTCCAATAAACTGAAAAGCTTGTTTAATACTCATATTTCCCCACGACAAATAAGGTGACAAACGACTACAAGACATTCTACTCTCCGTAGGTTTGGATATATATCTTTGGTAATTAAATCCTCGTTTGCTTGCAAAAGATTTTAAGTATCTCCAGGCATTTTTTTCTCCAGCTGGTTGGTAGTATTTTGGATATTCTTTAAGTTCAGATTCTAGTTTTGAAGGTATTAAAAAAGGATGTTCTAAGGGTGTTTCTTTGGAGATTGTATATTTATTTTGAACGACTGAAGCATGCATTTTAACATGCCATTTTTTATTCCAATCTTCCCTATTTTTAATACCTCTTAAAATACCATCTCGTTGTGATTGTTCCCATTTAATTTCATTAGAATTAAATAACTTTTTTATTTTTTTGTCGCGTTCCCAGGAGCCTTGTGTTCCACTTTCTTGGTAACTAAAGACAGAACTGATATCAAAATTCTTAATTAAATAATTAAACACATCTATTGCCTCTCCATAAAACAAATCAACTCGTCTGTTAAATTCACTTAATACTTTATTTAAGTTACATATTGAATGGTATGTAAACTGTAAATGTCTCAGACTAGTATCTGGATACTCAATTCTAGAAGGTTCATAGAGATAGATAATTAGATAAGGTATCCCAGCAGATTCAGCTTTTAATAGGGGTTCATGATCACTAGAGCGAAGGTCCCGTTTTAACCAAACAATATTTACAGCTTTTGAATTCAATAAGTAAATCGTTTTTAAATTTTAAAACTAGTTAATTTTTTACATAAAATTTGTGAGTATTCCAACTAATAATTATAAATTTGTAGAGTTGATTTTCCCAATCAACGTGTATTAAAAGTTCAAGAGTTTTATGGTCATTATTCTTGAGCTTTTTTTATTTACTCTTTCTAAAACTGAATTTGTTTTTTTTTGATTGCCTATTTCTTCCGAAATTTCTATTTTTTTGTCTCAAAGGTTCTGAAACAGCATGGGGATCCGGCTCAAAACCTGCTTTAATTTTTGAGGGAATTTTAAGTTTAATAAGCTTTTCGATATTTATTAAATATTCTTTTTCATCAATACATACTAATGAGATTGCTTTTCCTTTTGCTCCAGCTCTTCCAGTTCTACCAATCCTATGTACATAATCTTCAGGAATATTTGGAAGTTCAAAATTTACAACATGAGGTAATAAAGGAATATCTAAACCTCTTGCTGCTATATCAGTTGCTACAAGAATTTTAATTGAACCATCTTTAAATCCAGACAAAGCATTTGTTCTTGCTCCTTGACTTTTATTTCCATGAATTGCAGCAGCTGAAATATTTACTTTTATCATTTTTTTACAAAGCTTATTGGCGCCATGTTTTGTTCTTGTAAATACAAGAACTTGATTCCAGTTTCCTTCTTTTATTAATTGTATTATCAAATCTGATTTTCTGTTTTTGTCTACTTTATAAACATATTGAATAATGGATTCTACAGTTGTGTTTTCAGGGGATGTCGAAATAGAAATAGGGTTATTTAAAATTGATTTCGCTAACTTTTTAATATCATTTGAAAAGGTCGCAGAAAACAATAAGTTTTGACGTTGAGTAGGCAATAAATTCATTATTTTATTTATGTCTCTTTGAAAGCCCATATCTAACATTCGGTCAGCTTCATCTAAAACTAAAATTTCAATATAACCTAATGACAACAACCTTTGATTTTCTAAATCTAGTAATCTTCCAGGTGTTGCAATTAAAATGTCAACTCCATTTCTAATTTTAGATACTTGGGGATTTTGATTTACACCTCCAAAAATTACAGTTGATCTCACATCGAGATATTTACTGTATTGTAAAACATTTTGATG
This sequence comes from Flavobacteriaceae bacterium, assembly GCA_029248455.1. Taxonomy (GTDB): domain Bacteria; phylum Bacteroidota; class Bacteroidia; order Flavobacteriales; family Flavobacteriaceae; genus MAG-121220-bin8. Next base: position 1,759 of record JAQWJH010000077.1, on the reverse strand, counting down.
AATTTGGGCTGCAAGTTCCCTTGTTGGTGTTAATATTAAAGCTCTTATTTTTTTATGATTTGAATTAATTTTTTTTGATAAAATATCCAAAATAGGTAATGTAAACCCCGCTGTTTTTCCTGTTCCTGTTTGTGCAGAGGCTAAAACATCTTTTCTTCTTAGAATAATCGGAATTGCTTTTTCTTGAATTGGAGAAGCTTGATCATATCCTTTTTCGTTTACTGCCTTTAAAATGGATTCTTTTAAGCCTAGATTGATAAATTTCATAAATTTATTGAGATTTACTTGAATAAAATTAAAAGTCTGAGAACTAGTATTTGACAAACTTAACATTTATATTAGTTCTTAGTGCAGTCAAAATAGACAAACTTTATTAAGCTTATTATGATTGTATTTTAGATTTAAGACTGTTTTACGTTATAGGTTTTTTATAAATCACATATCCTTAACAATCAACATAAAAAGCATTTAAACACTTGATTTAATAAAAAAAGGGATAAAAGTTTTATTTAACATCTGATTCAAAATCTGTAGAATTTACCCAATCTGAATCTAATAATTCTCCGTTCATATGTCTATTATAAAAATCTCTGGTACGCTTTTCTGCATAGATGTATTTATCAAAAACTTCTCCATTTCCTAGCACTCTTGGATCTTTATTTTTCGTTAAATCATTAATTAATACTTTTCTTAAACTATCCTTTAAATAAATGTAATTATCATTTTTTACAATATTTATTATACAGTTAGGATCATTTTTTAAATCATACAAAGTTTCTTCGTTTCTTTTTCCAAAAGCATAATTCCAATAATCAACTATCTTTCCCTCTTTTTTAAGATTTAATATCTCAGTTTTTGTTGGACTACCATCCGTGTTGAGATAACCTGTTTCAGGATTTCCAGCTGGCCAGCGTTCTGGTTTGAAGTTGATGCTGTAGAAATATTGTCCTGCAATAATCGCTCTAACAGGGTAACCCTGATCATTTTCTCTGCCAACATCGTGTCTCTCTTTTCCAATAATCATATAATCTCTTTTTTTGATGTTTTTTTTATCTTTGAATATTGATTTCCAACTTATCCCTGAAAAATCTTCCATTTTATTATTTTCAGAGTCGATACCAGCAAGATCTAAAAAAGTTGGTGCAAAATCTGAAAAACTTACATAATCATTTATAATCCTTCCTGGATTTTTTATTCCTTTACCCCAACGTATAGCAAGAGGTAACCTGTTATCGAATGGAAATACTTGACCTTTTACTCTTGGAAAAGGCATTCCATTATCAGACGTAATAACAATAATAGTATTGTTTAATAAATTTCTATTTTCCAATTCATTTATGACTCGCTCTAAGTGACTATCAAAATATTCAATTTCAAAGGCATAATCGAGCATATCCGTTTTAACATTTTCTGAGTTAGGCCAATAGTCTGGTACTTTTTCAATTACATCAATTTCTTTATTTCCATATTTAATTCCAGACTGGTATTCGTAACGACGATGGGGTTCATGACTACCTAACCAAAAGAAAAAAGGTTGATTATTTTCTTTTTCATCAAGAAAATATTTAAAATTTTCAAAGTAATTATTATTACTGATAAATTTAGCTGGAGGCTCAGTTTTAATTAAACTAAAATCTTTTCCTATTAAATTTCTTTTTTCTCCATTTTTTAATGCCACACCAGGTGCCCAACCTTTTCCAGTTTTTCCTGTTTTATAGCCATTACTCTTTAAAACTTCAGGAAAAGTTGAAAATTTCTC
>JAQWJH010000074.1 GCA_029248455.1 Flavobacteriaceae bacterium | reverse complement strand
CAGGGTCCCTCTGAATTCGGAATTGTTGGAGAAGCAAGTTTAAAAAATTGGGATGTTACTAGTGATTTAAATAAGATTGAGATTCCATTTCTTTCAATTGGAGCAGAACATGATACAATGGATCCAAAACAAATGGAATGGATGGCCGACCAAGTGCAAAATGGATCATACTTACACTGTCCAAATGGGAGTCACATGGCAATGTGGGATGATACTGAAAACTATTTCAGGGGCCTTATAAATTTTATAAACGAACTGTAGGGTAGTTAATTTCTACTAAACTTAGCAAAGGCTGGATGAAAATAAAACAGGAGACAAAATTTCTAATGTCTCCTGTTTGGTACTCGAGGCGGGACTTGAACCCGCACGAACATTACTGTTCATTGGATTTTAAGTCCAACGTGTCTACCAATTCCACCACTCGAGCATTATGTGGTTAAGAGCGAAAGACGGGATTTGAACCCGCGACCTCCACCTTGGCAAGGTGATGCTCTACCCCTGAGCTACTTTCGCAAATTGGATTGCAAATGTAAAACAAATAATCAAAAAAAGTAAATATTGTTATCCTAAATAAACTAGAGAAACTAAGTTTTTAATATTCTTTTAATTTCGTTTAATTTTATTAATGCCTCTACGGGCGTTAATTCATCAATATTTAATGATAAAATGTCTTCTTTTAATTCCTCTAATTTTGGATTGTCTAAATTAAAAAAACTTAGTTGTAAATTAGGGTCATCACTTTTATTATTTGATTTATTAAACTGGTGAGATTTTTCTAACTTATTTAATATTTTTCTTGCAGAGGAAATAAGCTGTTTTGGCATTCCTGCCATACTAGCCACATGAATTCCAAAACTATGTGCACTTCCACCGGGAACTAACTTTCTTAAAAAAATTACATTATCTTTTGTTTCCTTGACCGAAACATTATAATTGTTAATTCTTTCAAAAGTATCAGCCATCATATTAATTTCATGATAATGAGTGGCAAACAATGTTTTAGGTTTATTAGGGTGATCATGTAAAAATTCGGCAATTGCCCAAGCTATTGAAATTCCATCGTAGGTACTAGTTCCTCTTCCAATTTCGTCTAACAAAATCAAACTTTTATTTGAAATATTATTAATAATTGCTGCTGCTTCGTTCATCTCTACCATAAAGGTAGATTCCCCTATAGAAATATTATCGCTAGCCCCTACTCTTGTGAAAATTTTATCAACAATACCCATCTCAACCTTTTGAGCAGGAACAAAACTTCCTATTTGAGCCAATAGAACGATCAAAGCAGTTTGTCTTAAAATTGCAGATTTTCCAGACATATTGGGCCCTGTAATCATTAAAATCTGATTTGAATCATTGCAAAGTGAAATATCATTTGGTATGTATGGATTAGATGCAGGTAATTTTGATTCTATTACTGGATGTCTTCCCTGAATTATCTTTATTTCGTTTGAGTCATTAACTAAAGGAAATGTGTAATCCATTTTTTCAGCCAATAATGCAAAACCACACAAACAATCTAAAATAGCTAACCAATTAGAGTTAGTTTTTATAGTTGAAATAAATGGTCTTAATTTCAATATTAAGTCACTGAAAATTTGAGTTTCTAAGGATAATATTTTTTCTTCAGCACCTAAAATTTTGGACTCGTAATCTTTAAGTTCCTGTGTTATGTATCTTTCTGCATTAACAAGAGTTTGTTTTCTAATCCAAGCCTCAGGGACCTTATCTTTGTGGACATTTCTTACTTCTAAGTAATATCCAAAAACATTATTAAAACTAATTTTTAAAGAACTAATCCCAGTATTCTCAATCTCACGTTTTTGAATTTCATTTAAATAATTTTTTCCTGACTTAGATAAGTCTTTTAATTGATCTAACTCTAAATTGAATCCTTTTTTTACAACATTCCCTTTGTTAACATTTACAGGTGCCTGTTCGTCTAAAGTGATCTCTAAAACATTAATTAATTTTTCACATAAATCCAATGATTTTGATATTTTTTGGACAAAATTATCAGACGTTGAGTCTAACAGTTCTTTTAAGGGCTTAATTGAAATTAAATTATTTTTTAGCTGGATTAATTCCCTCGGACTTATTTTAGAGGTAGCAACCTTTGCCATAATCCTTTCCAAATCGCTAAATGATTTTAGAATGGTGCAGATTTGATCTAAATCGTTATTATTTTTAACAAAATAATCCACAGTTTTATGTCTAAACTCTAATTCTTTTAGATTTAAAGTTGGGTGAATTATCCATCTTTTTAACATTCTTCCTCCCATTGGAGTTGATGTGTAGTCAATTACAGTTAAAAGAGAAATACCATCTTTAGATGTGGATCTTAATAACTCCAAATTGGTCATTGTAAATCGGTCCATCCATACAAAATCCTTATTAATTATTTGATTAATATTAATAATATGTGAAAGTTGTGAATGTTGTGTTTCTGATAAATAAAATAAAATTGATCCACATGCAATCACACCTAAATTATCCTCACTTAAACCAAACCCTTTAAGGTTTAAAATTTTAAATTGACTTTTTATTTTTTCTAACGCAAAATCTTTATTGTATACCCACTGTTCTAAATAAAAAATTGAATTAAAATTTCCAAAAATAGAATCAAACTCTTTTTTATTTTTTTTTGAAATCAAAATTTCTTTTGGATCAAAACTTTCTAATAAGTTTTTTATGTAATCAATATTACCTTCAGAAATTAAAAGCTCACCAGTTGATATATCTAAGAACGAAATACCATAATTTTCTTTGTAATTATATACTGATGCAAGGAAGTTATTAGATTTTTTTTCGAGGATGTTATCATTTAATGAAACGCCAGGTGTGATTAATTCCGTAACCCCTCTTTTAACTATAGTTTTAGTTGTTTTAGGGTCCTCTAATTGATCGCAAATTGCTACCCTTTCTCCAGCTTTAACTAACTTATGTAAATATGTGTTTAAAGAGTGGTGTGGGAATCCTGCTAACTTAGTCTCACTGTTACTTCCTGCACCTCTTTTAGTTAAAACTATCCCTAAAATTTTTGATGTTTTAATAGCGTCTTCATGAAAAGTTTCATAAAAATCCCCAACCCTAAACAACAATAATGCATCAGGATACTTATCCTTAATCTTATTGTATTGTTTCATTAGTGGGGTAACTTTCTTAATCTCTTTTTTCACGTCTAAATTGATAATAAGCTAATTTACTATTATTTAGAAATTTAATCTTTTACTTTGTAAAAAACATTATTAGATTACTAATGAGAAAATTAAAAAATAGTGAACTTGGTAGATTAAAAGTTCAAGAGTTCAAAAAGACTCCAAAAACGCCTTTAATTATAATTCTTGATGATATTAGAAGTTTGAATAATATTGGTTCAATTTTTAGAACAGCAGATGCGTTTATTGTTGAAAAAATAATTCTTTGTGGAATTACAGCTTGCCCTCCAAATAAGGATATACAAAAGACTGCATTAGGTTCGACTGAAAGCGTGGAATGGGAGTATCATAATGATATTCACCTGGTAATTGAAAATTTGAAAAAGGAAGGTGTTTATATTTGGAGCATTGAACAAACGGAGAACTCTTGTAAGTTAAATTCTATTAAAATTTCACATAATCTTAAACATGCTATTATTTTAGGAAACGAGGTGAAGGGTGTTTCCCAAAATGCTATAAATTTATCAGATAATGTTATTGAAATTCCTCAATATGGAACAAAACATTCACTGAATGTGTCATCGTGCTCAGCTATTGTTTTGTGGGAATTCTACAATGCTTTAAACTAAACTTTTTTTTATTCGAAATAACAATTCCGTGTAATCTAACTTATTTTCTACAAAATTAATATCTGAAACATCAATAAACACTTTATTAAGATTTGAATTTGATTTCAATGATTTTAGATAAGCTTGATTAATTTTTTTTAAATAATCTTTCTCAATTTTATTTTCAAAATATCTTCCTCTTTTTTTAATATTGTTTAACAAATTTTCAGGAGATTGCATTAAGAATATTACTAAGCTAGGCTTAATTAAATCTTTTGTCATGAAATAAAAAATATTTCTGTATAAATTAAAATCATTTTCAGATAAGGTGATGCCAGCAAAGATTAAAGATTTGACTATATCATAATCAAATACAACTCCGGTTTTAAATAAATCTAATTGATTTTTATAATCGTTTAATTGCCTGCACCTATCAATTAAAAAAGTGAGTTCTAAATTCAATGCATACCTTTTAGAATCTTCGTAAAATTTTTCTAAAAAAGGGTTTTCTTTAAATCCTTCTAATATTAAATTTTTATTTAGGTCTGAAGATAGTTTTTTTGATAATGAGGTTTTTCCCACGCCAATATTCCCCTCCACTACAATGTTATTATAGCTTAATAAGGAATTATATACTGGATTAAGTAATTGCTCTTTAATTTTTTTTATCTCAGTAAAGTCTTTTAAATCTTCTGCTATTTGCAGTATAGATTTTTTAATAATTGGATGGATTTTTCCCTTTGCTATTTCTAATAAGGGTTTGATTACAAATTTTCTTTGGTGAAGTTTAGGGTGAGGAATTATTAAATCTTTGCTATTAATTATTTCATCTTCATAGAACAAAATATCTAAATCAATTGACCTAGATACATAACCCTTATCATTGCTTCTCACTCTTCCTCCCTCTTTTTCAACAACTAATAGTTTCTTTAAAAGTTCCTTAGCTGAAAAAGTTGTTTCCAATGAAATACAGCAATTATAAAACATCTCGCCCTCAAAACCCTCGGATGGATTTTCGTACAAACTTGAAATTGAAATTATATTTCCAATAGTCCTGTCAATTTTGTTTAAAGCAGACTGTATGTGATTTTTTTTATCTCCAATGTTACTACCAAGTGATAAATATGTTAATTTCATCTTCACAAATTCAAAATTAGATTATTTATCATTATTTCTAATGCTATTTTATACTTTTACAAGAAAAGAAATTCATGAGTGAATCAAAAAAAATATTAGCCAGTAAAATATATTTGTACCTAGCAGCTTTATTTATTACATCACTAGTTGTTTCAAATCTAATCTTTCAAAAGTTTTTTTACTGGTACCCTTTTGACTTTACAATTAATGGTATAAAATTATTTGAACTTTCCGTAGGAATATTACCCTATCCAATAACATTTTTAGTTACTGATTTAATATCAGAAATATATGGACAAAAAAAAGCAACGCAAGTTGTTGTTGCTGGAATATTTGCATCTTTTTTTTCCTTGCTCATAATTTTAGTATCTAATTATGTTCCTGCTTTAGATTCTTCGCCTATTAATGACCAAACTTTTTCGAAAGTTTTTTCTCTTTCAGGGTTAGCTGTTTTAGCATCTATGTTAGCGTACTTATTTGCTCAATTTATTGACATCAAAATTTATCATTTTTGGAAGAAATTAACTAAAGGTAAAATGTTATGGTTAAGGAATAACTTTTCTACTTTTAGTTCTCAATTTATTGATACATTCACTGTCATAACACTTCTATGTTTCTTTGAAGTTCTAAGTTGGGACAGTTTTGTTGGACTTGTAATCTCAGGGGTTGTTTTTAAAATATTAATTGCATTTTTAGACACACCTCTTTTATATCTTTTTGTTCACCTTTTTAGAAAAAAATTCAATTTAAAAGTTGGTGAGGAAATAGAAATTTAAGTGATGTTTAAATCTAAGACTAAACCTTCATTAGATCTTATATTAAAAACAGTATCGTCTTTAAAAATTAAGTACTGACCTTTAATACCTACCAGTTCTCCTTCAAATTTTTCTTCTTTTACTATATTCAAACTTTTTGGCTTTAGAGGATTAGAAATAACTGGATAATTTATTTTTAGTGTTGAAAATTCATTATTGTTAATATGGGGAACTATTTCATTTGGAACTAAGTTTAAACATTTTAACCTTTCTTCTTGTAAATCCACATTGCTGGAACCAATTTTAAGCATTTCTCTCCAGTTTGTTTTATCAGCATAGTGTTTTTTTAATTCCACCTCACTAATACCGGCTAGATATCTGTTGGGTAACTCAACAATTTGAATTGCTTTAACTGCGCCTTGATCAATCCATCTAAAAGGAACTTGAGTTTTACGAGTAACTCCTACCTTTAAAGAACTGGAAAAGGCTAAATACAGTATATGTGGTTTTAATTGAACTTGTTTTTCATATTCTAAATCTCTTTCTTCAATACCTAAATGAGCTTTACTTAACTCAGGTTTCATTATCCATTCTGCGGTACTAGGCATTTCAAAAAAACAAGATTTACAAAAACCTTGTCTATAAATTATTTCACTGGACTGGCAGTTTAAACATTCATATCCAACATGTTTTAATTTTATTTTCTTTCCTAAAAAAGAATTCATGTGAAGGAAATCATTTTTAAAATCCAAATAATAATTAACCTTATCACTCAACTCTACTTTCATTTTTCTTAGCACTCCTTTTAACATTATTTTAAAAATTTGGATTAAATTTATGTAATAAATATACTATAAAAATGCCTTTTTCTTTCTTAAATACAGTGATGTCTTGGTTTTTAAAAAAACGTATTCATCAAATTGAGTTATTTATGAAATATCCGATTGAAGTTCAAAATGAAACACTTACCAGCCTTCTAAATAGTGCGAAAAATACAGAATTTGGAAAAAAATATGATTTTAAGTCAATAACAAATTATCAAACATTTTCAAATAGAATTCCTCTTTCAGATTATGAAAATTTTTATACTTTGATTAATAGATCAATTAAAGGAGAACAAAACATCTTTTGGAGTGAGCCTATAAAGTGGTTTGCTCAATCTAGTGGTACTACTAATTCTGTAAGTAAATTTATTCCCGTTAGTAATGAAACTCTTGAAAAGTGTCATTTTCAAGCTGGTAAAGATGCTCTTTGCTTTTATATAAATAATAATGAAAATTCAAATTTATTTTCTGGAAAATCACTAAGACTTGGTGGAAGCAAAAAGTTATATGAAAATAATAACCATTTTTTTGGAGACCTTTCCGCAATTATGATTGACAATTTACCTATTTGGGCTGAAATGATTAGCACGCCGAATAATGAAATTTCTTTAATGGATAAATGGGACGAAAAAGTGGAGGCAATAATAGAAAATACTATCAATGAAAATGTAACTAGTCTAGCTGGTGTTCCCTCTTGGATGTTAACACTTTTAAATAATGTCCTTGAAAAAACTAAAAAAACTAATATTTCTGAAATTTGGGGTAATCTTGAAGTTTACTTTCATGGTGGAGTGAACTTTAATCCTTACAGACATGAGTTTAAAAAAATTCTATCTAATGACATACAATTTTATGAAACATATAATGCATCAGAGGGTTTTTTTGCCATTCAAGATTTAAATAATTCTAATGAGTTATTGTTGATGCTTGATTATGGAATTTACTTTGAATTTATTGAAATGGACAGCTATGGTTTGCATAATCAAAAAGTTATAAACTTGTCGGAAGTGAAAAAAAATATTAATTACGCAATAGTAATATCGACTAATTCAGGTTTGTGGAGGTATAAAATTGGTGATACAATTAAGTTCACCTCAATTAGTCCTTATAGGATACAAATTTCAGGAAGAACTAAAAATTTCATAAATGCATTTGGCGAGGAATTGATAATTGAAAATGCTGAAAAAGCACTTACAAAAACTTTATTAACTCATAAATTAAATATTGTTGAATATACAGTTGCTCCATTTTACATGAACAAAAAAAAATCTGGGCACCACCAATGGCTCATCGAATTTAAAAATCCGCCTAAAAATTTATTAGGATTTAAAAAGGATTTAGATTTCAATTTACAAAAAACCAATTCAGACTATAAATCCAAAAGATTTAAAAATATCACTATGTCTGAAATTGAAATAATAGTGGCAAGAAAAAATCTTTTTTATGATTGGCTGAAAAAAAATAAAAAACTAGGAGGACAAAATAAAGTTCCTAGATTATGTAATGACAGAAAATTAATTGAAGAATTATTAAAAATAATTTAGGAGGCAACCTTTAAAATACTCAAATTAGAATTTGATATTTTTTTTGAAATATAATTTTTATCAATATTTAATTTCTTTCTTTTTGAACCAGGCATTTCAAACATAGCATCATTCAAAACTATTTCACAAATTGACCTAAGTCCTCTGGCACCAAGTTTATATTCTAAAGCTTTATCTACAATATAATCTAAGCCATCATCAGAAAATGAAATTTGTATATCATCCATTTCAAATAATTTTTTATACTGTTTAATTATTGCATTTTTCGGGTCAGTCAAAATAGATCTTAGTGCTTTTTTATCAAGATTGTTCATGTAAGTCAAAACTGGAAGCCTTCCTATTATTTCGGGAATCAGACCAAAATCTTTCAAATCCATTGGAGATATGTAGCTCAATAGGTTTTTGGAATCATTTGTGTTGATTTCAGAAGAATTTTTATAACCTACAACTTGCATATTTAATCTCTTGGAAATAATTCTATCAATACCATCAAAAGCACCTCCAGCAATAAATAATATGTTTTGGGTATTTAATTCAATAAATTTTTGGTCTGGATGTTTTCTTCCACCTTTTGGAGGAACATTAACTATAGTGCCCTCAAGAAGTTTTAATAAAGCTTGTTGAACTCCTTCACCTGAAACATCTCTTGTTATTGAGGGATTATCACTTTTCCTAGCAATTTTATCAATTTCATCAATAAACACTATACCTCTTTCAGCTTTTGCCTGATCATAATCTGATGCCTGCAGTAATCTTGTTAAAATAGTTTCAACATCTTCTCCAACATAACCAGCTTCTGTAAGAACAGTAGCATCTACTATAGCCAAAGGAACATTTAGCATCCTGGCTATAGTTTTAGCAACTAGTGTTTTGCCGGTCCCAGTTTGTCCAGCAATTATAACATTACTTTTTTCTATTTCTACATCGTTTTTAGATTTTTTTTGAAATAATCGTTTATAATGATTATAAACCGCAACTGAGATTATTTTTTTTGTCTGCTCCTGACCAATAACATAATCATCTAAAAATTGTTTTATCTCCTTGGGTTTAGCAATTTTTAAATCCTCATCATTAGCTTTGGCATCTTCTCTTTTAGATTCTTCGATAATTATTCCATAAGCTTGTTCAATACAACTATCACAAATATGAGCATCTTGGCCTGCTACAAGTAAGTTTGTTTGAGATTTACTTAAACCACAAAACGAACAAATTAATTCTTTTTCAGACATTGTATTTGAAGAGTAAATATTTCACTTAGATAACTATTTTATATTACTTTTTTTTAAGCACTTCGTCAATCATCCCGTACTTTTTAGCTTCGGGTGCTTTCATCCAATAATCTCTATCACTGTCACTATATACTTTATCATATTTTTGACCAGAATGTTTGGCTATGATTTCATATAGTTCTTTTTTTAATTTACCAATCTCTCTTGCTGTTATTTCAATATCAGAAGCCTGCCCTTGTGCTCCACCTAATGGTTGATGAATCATAACTCTTGAATGTTCTAATCCAGATCTTTTACCCTTTTCTCCAGCACACAACAAAACTGCTGCCATAGAAGCTGCGATTCCTGTGCATATAGTCGCCACTTGGGGATTAATAAATTGCATAGTATCATATATTCCTAAACCAGCATAAACTGAGCCACCGGGTGAATTAATATATATCTGAATATCTTTATCTTTATCTGTGCTTTCCAAAAAAAGTAATTGAGCCTGAATAATATTGGCAATTGAATCATTAATCGCAGTTCCTAAAAATATAATTCTATCCATCATAAGTCTAGAAAAAACATCCATTTGAGCTACATTTAATTGTCTTTCTTCAATAATGTAGGGAGTCATACTCCCAACTAACTTATCATAATATAATGAGTTAATACCATGATGTTTAATAGAGTATTTTTTAAATTCTTCAGAGTAATCCATATTTTTATATAAAAAATTATTTGTATTAAAGTTAACTATTTTTTAGCATAAGCCATTTCAATAAATTTTTCGTAAGACACCTTTTTTACTTTAAATTTTAGTTCAGACTTAAATAGTGAAATAAGTTTTTGACTTAATAGTTGGTCTGAAATTCTTTTTACCTCTTCTTTATTTGAAAGTATTCGTTGTGATATTGACTCCAATTCTTTTTCATCTGGATTCGCCTGTCCGTACTGCATCATTTGAGTTTTTATCAACTCTTTGGAGAAACTTTTAATCTGATTTGCATATATTTTTATATAATTATTTTCAATTAATTTATATTCGATTAGTTGGTACCTTAACCCTTTTTCAGATTTTTCATATTCTACTTTGGCCTCTTCCTCATTAAGTTTGTTTTCACCTGCAATTTGCATCCACTTTTTTAAAAATTTTTCAGGTAAATCAAATTTTGTATTATTAACTAAATACTCTGTTACATCATTCAATAATTTTTGATCAGATTGATTAACAAAATTCTTTTCAGCATCAGTTTTTAATTTTTTTCTTAATTCTGTGACAGATTTTATAGTATCTTTTCCAAATAACTTGTCAAAAAGATCTTGATTTAATTCTGCGGGAATTTTTTCATTAACTTCTTTTAATTTAAAATCTACTAGACCGATCAAAGCTTTATTTTCATCATTTAATTTTAAGTGAAAATCAAGGTCTGAGTCCTTAACAAATAAACCTTTAGTTTTTAGTGAAATAACATCCCCAACTTTCATTTTCTTAATTGAATCCTTATTAGATTTTCCTTTAATACTATTTAATTTAAAATTGCTGTCATTATCAATTTCAAATTCTTTATTTGAGAAACTTCCATTTATTTCGAACTTTTCTTCTACTTTATTTTTTGAAACAAGTTTACCGTACTGATTTTGAATGTTTTCAATTTGGCCATCAATCATTTTATTATCAGCCTCAATTTCAAAAGATTCTATTGCTTTTTTATTTTTTAATGATACATCAAAATTTGGAGAAAGACCAATTTCAAATTCAAACAAAAGGTCGTCATTGCTCCAATCTAAATCTTTACTTTCTTTAGGTATTGGATTACCAAGGATAGCTAACTTTTCTTTAGAAAGATAATCATTTAATGCTTGTTGAATTAGCTTATTTATCTCATCAACCTTTACAGAAAGACCGTATTGTTTTTTTATTAAACCTATAGGGGTATGGCCTTTTCTAAAACCAGGGATATTAGCTCTTTTTTTGTAATCTTTTAAAACTTGCTCAACTTTTGGTTCGTAATCGGATTTGTTTAAATCAATTGATAAGATCGAATTTAGTTTGTCAACATCTTTTTTTGAAATATTCATATTTAACAAAATTAGGTCGCAAAAGTAGCTCTTTTCTTAAAGGTGGCCAACTTTTAAGATTCTAAAAAAAGTACAGTCTCTTTGAAAAAGTCATTTAAGTTTTCCGCGTGAACCCAATGACCAGCATTTGAAATTTCAACTAATTTATATTTGGGGAATTTTTTTGATATATTATGACTATTTATATCATTTATATAATTTGATTTTTTTCCTTTTATAAACAATACATCGCCATTGAAAAACAAATTTGAGGGTAATTCCTTTTCAACTTCATCTAAATTATTACAAATTATTTCTAAATCTATCTTAAAACCAAATTCCTGATTGCTGACTCTTTGTAAATTCTTTAATAAAAAAGATCTAAAAGATGGGTCTTTCATTTCAGACTCTAAAGCTTTATCAACGTCTTTTCTAGATTTGAGTTTTTTTAGATTAAGTGATTTTAAAGAATTTAAAATTATTAGATAATCATTTTTATAAAAAATTGGTAAAATATCTACTATTATTAATTTTTTTAAAAATTGAGGATACATATTAGAAAACATCATTGCAGTTTTACCTCCCATAGAGTGACCCAAAACAGAACAGTTTTTGATTTTGTGGAAATTGATATAAAATTTTAAATCGTCAGCTAAAATTTCATAATTAAAGTCTTTACTATGAAAACTCTCGCCATGATTTCTTTGGTCTAATAAATGAACTTGAAATAATTTTTCATTCATTTTTTTTGCAAAAGATTTCCAGTTATCTGACATACCAAGAAATCCGTGAAGAACAATTAATACATGGTCGCCATGACCAAATATCTTACTTTTTAAAAGCATCAATTTAACTTGTTTAAGTATAAATTAACAACATTTTCAATTCCTAGATACAAAGATTCAGAAATCAAAGCATGTCCAATTGAAACCTCATCAAGAAAGGGCATATTTGAGGAAAAATAATTTATGTTTTGTAAATTTAAATCATGCCCAGCATTAACACCTAGCCCCAAATTATTGGCAAGTTTTGAAGATTTAATAAACTTATCTAACTCTTTTAGATTCCCTTTTTCATAATTAATTGCATAAGATTCCGTGTACAATTCTACTCTATCTGCTCCTACATCTCTCGCTCCTTCAATATGTTTTAAAATTGGATCAACAAAAATAGAGGTTCTAATACCATTATTTTTAAATTCTAAAACAACATCTTTTAAGAAATTTTTATTTTTAATAGTATCCCAACCTGAATTAGATGTTATAGCATCAATTGAGTCAGGAACAAGGGTAACTTGGTCAGGTTTAATACTTAAAACCAACTTTATAAATTTATCTATTGGATTTCCTTCAATATTATATTCTTTATGAACTACACTTGGTAGCTCAATAGCATCCTTATAAGTTATATGTCTTTGGTCAGGTCTTGGGTGAATTGTAATGCCATCCGCTCCAAAAGATTGAATATCATTAGCCATTTTTAATAAATCTGGATTATTACCTCCCCTTGCATTTCTTAACGTAGCAATTTTATTAATATTTACACTTAGCTTAACCATTTATATTTTTTTCTAAAAATACAATATTTGGGTTAATGGATTCTCTATAATTTTTAATTAAATTGCATGATATTCTTCGGCATATGAAAATCGCAATTTTTAGCCAACACTCAGGAAAATATACAAACGATATATTACTCGAACTTTTTAGTTTAAAAGATAAATATGGTTTAGAAATCTTTTTGGAAAAAGAGTTTGTCAGTATTTTAAACGAAGATTTAAATTCAACAAATAAGTTTGATATTTTTTCGAGCTATAAAGATTTGGATAATTCGTTTAAACTAATGATTACTATTGGTGGCGACGGGACACTTTTAAGGTCTATAGCTTTTGTAAAAGATTTACAGATTCCCATTATTGGAATTAATACAGGTAGATTGGGGTTTTTAGCAACATTAAACAAGGAATCACTGAAACCTAAACTAGAAAAAATAATTAAAGGGGAATACCAAATTGAGAACAGAACACTTTTAGAGGTTAATGTTAAAGAAAAAACTGATTTTGCCTTTGCGTTAAATGAAATTACGGTTGGTCGAAAAAATACCACGTCAATGATTAAAATCAAAACTAATTTGAATGGTGATTTTTTAAATTCATATTGGGCTGATGGACTAATTATTTCAACTCCTACAGGATCAACTGGCTACTCACTTAGTTGTGGCGGACCTATAATGAGTCCTAAAAGTCAAACCTTGGCTTTAACTCCCATAGCTCCTCATAATTTAAACGCAAGACCTATAATTATTCCTGATGATACAGAAATTGAATTAATTGTTTCTGGAAGAGAAGATTTTCATTTATTATCACTTGATTCAAGAATAATTTCTGTTAAAAATGAGGATATAATTAAAATAAATAAAGCTAAGTTTAGCATCATGATTGCTCATTTAAATGAAGATAGTTTTTACAAGACACTTAGAAATAAACTTTTGTGGGGTGAGGACAAGAGAAATACATAAATAAAAAAAATAGAAATCCTTATGAGAATGAAATTTTTATATTTACGAATCGCACATGTGTAAAAAGGTTTTATTTACTATGATTTGTTTATCAGCTTTATATTCATTTTCACAAAGTAATGAGATTGGAGTTTATTTTGGTGGCACAAATTATATTGGAGACTTAGGTCCAACAAGATACATTGATCCAGGGAGATTTGAGGGTTCTAGATTAAAGTTTAAAACTGATAATTATGCTTTAGGAATTTTATATAGAAAAAATTTTAATAATAGAATTTCAGCTAGGGCACAGTTTAATTATGCAACTATTGGAAGTAATGATAAATGGACTGGCAGTGCCGCGTACAGAAAAGAAAGAGGAAAGAAATTTAAAAATGAAATATCAGCAGAATTAAGTTTAGGCGTAGATTTTAATTTTTTTGAATTTGATTTAAGGGAGGATATATTTCAAATGACACCCTATATCCATACAGGTGTTGCTTTTTTTAGATATAATGCCCTTCATTACCCAACAGGT
>JAQWJH010000071.1 GCA_029248455.1 Flavobacteriaceae bacterium | reverse complement strand
AATTAGATTATAAGAACAGCTTAAACACATTAAGAACTCAAATTGATGTTATAGATCACGGTCTTTTAGATAATTTAGGTAAAAGAATGAAAGTTGCCATTGAAATTGGTAATTTAAAAAAGAAAAAAAATGTTGCAGTTTTACAGACTAAAAGATGGAATGAAATTTTAGGAAAAATGATTTTAGACGGTGAAGAAAAGGGATTAAGTGAGGAGTTTATTTTAAGAATGTTTAAAGCAATTCATCAAGAATCAATTAATCATCAAAAAAGAGTTATTAATGGCTAATTTATGAAAGGAACTGTTTATAAATCAACTGGAAACTTATATTCTGTTCAAACAGAGATTAAGGAGGTTTATAAGTGTACAATAAAAGGAAAATTCAGATCATATGGTATTAAGAGTACAAATCCAATTGCTGTAGGTGATAGGGTATTGTTTGATATTATAAATCAAAACGAATACACAGGAGTAATTTATAAAATTGAAAAAAGAAAAAATTACATAATTAGAAAATCAGTAAACTTATCAAAACTTTCACATATAATAGCTTCTAACATTGATTGCTGTTTTCTATTTGTTACACCAAATAATCCAATTACTTCTTCCGTTTTTATTGACAGAATTTTGGTAGCAACTGAATCTTTTGGAATTGAAACAGTTATTTTATTTAATAAAATTGATATTTATTCAACTAGCGATACGGATTTTATTGAATCTTTAAAAGATATTTATTCGAAAATAGGTTATAAATGTCTGAATATTTCTGTTAAACAAAAAATAAATATCAATATCGTTGAAAAACTAATGAAAAATAAAATTTCAATTTTTACTGGTCATAGTGGTGTAGGTAAATCAAGTTTAATAAACCTTTTGGATCCTAATTTAAATTTAAAAACAGCTTCAGTTTCCCATCAAAATCAACAAGGCCAACATACAACAACTTATGCTCAAATGTTTGATTTAAAATTTGGAGCTAAAATTATTGACAGCCCAGGAATCAAAGGTTTTGGATTAATTGATATAGACAAAAGTGAATTAAGTAATTATTTTTCAGAGTTTCGATTAATCAAGCATGATTGTAAATTTAACAATTGTTTACACCAAAATGAACCAAACTGTGCTGTAAAAAATGGTTTAAATAATGGACAGATTTCTAAATCTAGATATAAAAATTATTTAAGTATGATGGTAGATGAAAATAAAAATTATAGAACTGATTTTTGGAACTAATGAGAGTAGTTGTACAAAGAGTAAAAAAAGCTAGTGTTGAAGTTGGAAATTCAGTGGTATCGTTTATAAATCACGGGATGGTTATATTACTGGGAATAGAAATCAATGATAATGAAAATGATATAGATTGGACAACCAAAAAACTAAGTCATTTAAGAATTTTTGATGATAAAAGCAGAATAATGAATAAGTCGTTAGTTGATGTTAAGGGTGATGTTATTGTAATCAGTCAATTTACATTACATGCTTTAACCAAAAAAGGAAATAGACCCTCCTATATTAAGGCTGCTAAAAGTGATTACGCTAAAAAAATTTATCAAAAATTTTTAACATCAATTGAAACTAGAATTAACAAAAAACCAAAAGCTGGAATTTTTGGAGCAGATATGTTAGTAAAAATAGAGAATGACGGTCCGGTTACAATTTTTATTGATTCACAAAACAAAGAATAAAATGGGATTAAAAAAACTACAAAAGCAAGTTGATAATTGGATAAAGCAATATGGGGTTCGTTATTTTGACCCTTTAACTAATATGGCTCAACTTTCTGAAGAAGTTGGTGAAGTTGCAAGAATAATTGCAAGAAGATATGGGGAACAATCAGAGAAAGAATCAGATAAAGAAAAAAACTTAAGTGAAGAATTATCAGATGTTTTATTTGTTGTTTTTTGTATTGCCAATCAAACGAATTGTGATTTAGAATCAGCCTTTAGTGATAAATTAAAATTAAAATCTAAAAGAGATCGTGTAAGACATATTAATAATTCTAAACTAAATAAAAATAAATGAGATTTTTAATTTCACATCCTAACAATGAAATAAAAAAATCTTTTAATATTTCAGGCTCTAAAAGTGAATCCAACAGATTACTTATTTTGAAATATCTTTTGGAAAATATAGAAATAGATAATATATCTGACTCTGATGATACTGTTGTATTAGAAAAAGGTCTTTTAAGTAATTCGGGTAAAGTAAATATCCACCATGCAGGTACAGCTATGCGTTTTTTGACTGCTTATTTTTCGGTTCAAGAAAATAAATCTTATGTAATTTCTGGATCTGATAGAATGCATGATAGACCAATTAAGATTTTAGTAGATGCTTTAAATGATTTGGGAGCTGATGTAAAATATATTGATAAAAAAGGATATCCCCCTTTAAAAATTAATGGTAAAAAATTAAATGTATTTCATGTCTCTCTAGATGCAAACATTAGTAGTCAGTATATAACAGCTTTAATTCTAATTGCTCCTAGTTTAGAAAAAGGTTTAATTATTAATTTAAAAGGTGAAATTACATCAAAGCCATATATTGATATGAGTCTAGCCTTACTAAACAGAATTGGAGTAGAAACTTCATTTATAAATAATAGAATTGAGATTAAACCAGTTGAAAATTTGAATATTTCTAAACATTATGTAGAATCTGATTGGAGCTCTTTATCATATTTTTTCAGTGTAGTTGCACTGTCCAAAAGTTCAGAAATTAATATTGGAACATATTTTAAAAATTCAATTCAAGGCGATAAAAAATTAGTTAAAATTTATGATAAATTAGGTGTAAAAACTATTTTTAAAAACAATAAGGTTAATTTAAAAAAGACTAGAAATTTTAAACTTCCAAAGAAACTGGAGCTTAAGCTAAATGACACGCCAGATTTAGCTCAAACTATAGCTGTAACTTGTTTTGGATTAGGATTGCCGTGCGATCTTTATGGGTTGCACACTCTTAAAATAAAGGAAACCGATAGGCTATTAGCATTAAAGGTTGAACTTGAAAAATTAGGTGCAACCGTTATTATTACAAAAGATAGTTTACATTTAAAAAAATCAATAATAATCAAAAAAGATATTATCATTGATACCTATGATGACCACAGAATGGCAATGGCTTTTGCAACTTTAGGAATAGTTAAACCAATAATAATTAATAATCCCCAAGTAATTTCTAAATCTTTTCCCTCTTTTTGGTCAGTCTTAGAAAAATTAAACTTTAAATTATCAGAGGTCTAAACAAATTAAATTTAAATAAACTTGACTTTGCTACTTTCACAAATGTATATTTGCATTTTTAAAAACAAAACACATGAAATTATCTCATTTTAACTTTGAATTACCTTCTAAATTATTAACACAATATCCCTCAGACCACAGAGATGAATCTAGATTGATGGTTCTTGATAGAAAAAATGAAACTATTGAGCATAAAACATTTAAAGATGTAGTTAATTATTTTGATGAAGGCGATGCTTTTGTATTAAATAATACTAAAGTTTTTCCTGCGCGATTGATGGGTAATAAAGAAAAAACTGGAGCTAGAATTGAAGTTTTTCTTTTAAGAGAGTTAAGTGATGAACAAAGATTATGGGATGTATTAGTGGATCCGGCTAGAAAAATAAGAATTGGAAATAAGCTATATTTTGGAGAAGATGATAGTTTGGTTGCCGAAGTAATTGACAATACAACATCAAGAGGAAGAACATTAAGATTTTTATTTGACGGTTCATATGATGAGTTCCGTAAAGCGCTTTTTGAATTAGGACAGACTCCGTTACCAAAATATATTGAAAGGGATGAGGAAGGTTTTGATAAAGACAGGTATCAAACAATTTTCGCTAAGCACGAGGGTGCTGTTGCTGCACCTACAGCAGGAATGCATTTTTCTAAACATTTATTGAAAAGACTTGAAATCAAAGGAATTAATATTGCGGAAATAACACTTCATGTTGGTCTAGGTACTTTCAACCCAGTTGAAGTAGAGGATCTTTCTAAACACAAAATGGATTCAGAAGAGCTCTTTATTAATCAAAATGCCTGTGATATTGTTAATAACGCAAAAAAAAATAAAAAAAGAATATGTGCTGTTGGAACAACCTCAATGAGGGCTTTGGAATCCTCAGTATCATCTTTTAAAACTTTAAATCCTTATTCAGGTTGGACTCACAAGTTTATTTTCCCACCATATGATTTTAGTCTAGCAGATTCTATGATTACAAATTTTCACACCCCTAACTCTACATTGCTAATGATGGCTGCAGCTGTTGGTGGTCACGATTTTGTTAAAGAAGCGTACCAAG
>JAQWJH010000045.1 GCA_029248455.1 Flavobacteriaceae bacterium | reverse complement strand
CCACAGCTAATCCCTCCTTTTCATTCCAAAAATCTATAGAGTCATAAAAAACCTTATCATTTTTTTCTCTGTAGACAACCTTTCCGTTTTTAAAAAGTAGTGCAGGATTTCCAATGGTTATTGTGAATATATTTTTATTGTCTACTGCTAAAGATCTGACATTAGGGTTTAAAATAGAGTCAATTTTTGATCTGTATTGAACCACGTTAATTAAATCTGTTTTATCATTACTAAATGAATATATTTCACCCACAGATGAGGCATTATAAATCATATTATCGCTAATTTCCAAAGCTCTAATATTCAAAGTTGAATCTAATAATACATGTTTAATATCTACTTTTGAAAACTTTCTGGGAATCTTTAAATAATTAGTCTGACAACCATTTAATATACTCAGTGAAATTATCAGGAAAAAAAATTTAATTAAAAGAATTTGTTTTGAAAACACATTAATCAGTTTTATATTTAAAATTAAGATAATAAACCCAATAGTTATAAATGAATAAAATTTTAAAAATATTACTAATTTTTACTGTATTTAGTTCTTTAGGATGTAAAGAAAGTGCTAAAAAACCTAGAATTGCTATAGCTGGATTAGCTATAGAATCAAGCACCTTTTCCCCAGCTAAAACAACTGAAGAAGATTTTAAAACTAGAATTGGTGATGATGTATTTACATTTTATCCGTTTTTATCTCAAGATTCGATTAACAGAAAAAGAGCTGAGTGGTTACCAACATTAAGAGGGCATGCCCTTCCTGGAGGTATTGTTACTAAAGAAGCCTATGAGTCACTTGTAAATAAAACCTTAACAATGCTTAAAAAGAATATGCCATATGATGGATTATTCTTTGATATACATGGAGCAATGAGTGTTGAAGGGATTGATGATCCAGAGGGAGATTTTATTAAGAAAATTAGAAATGTTATTGGTTATGAAACTTTAATTTCAACATCAATGGATCTTCACGGAAATGTTTCTGTAGAACTAGCAGAAGAAACTGATTTAATAACTTGTTATAGGATGGCTCCCCACGAAGATGCTTTAGAGTCTAAAAAAAGAGCGGTAGAAAACCTTTTAGAGAGATTAGAATCAAAAAAAGGTAAACCCCTTTACAAAGCTAGAATTGAAGTTCCAATTTTATTACCAGGAGAAAAAACGAGTACTAGAATTGAGCCTGGAAAAAGCTTATATGCAAAAGTAAATCCTATAACTAAAAGTCCTGGAATAATAGATGCAGGAATTTGGCTTGGATATCCTTGGGCAGATGAGCCAAGAAATCATGGGGTGATAATGGTCACAGGTGATAATAAAAACGCTGTAGGTCAAGCAGCAGAACATCTAGCAGAAAGTTTTTGGTCAAGTAAAGATAAATTTGAATTTGTGGCACCTGTTGCCTCTTTAGATGAAAGTTTAAATTTAGCTTTAGAAAGTAAAGAAATTCCTTATATAATTAGTGATATGGGAGACAATCCGACTGCCGGAGGTGCTGGAGATGTAACGTGGACATTAAATGAATTAATGAAAAGAGAAGAGTTCAAAAAGAGTGATGGTCCAAGTGTAATTTACGCTTCAATCCCTGGTCCCGAGCTAACCAAAAAGGCAATTGAAATTGGTATTGGTAATGAAGTTGAAGCGTTTGTAGGTGCACAAGTTGATGATCGCTACTCCCCTCCCATAAAAATCAAAGGTAAAATTACAGCCATTAAACAAGGGGATAAATACGCAGAAACAGAAGTTGTGGTGCAATGTGGAAGTATTAATATAATTGTCACAAAAAAAAGAAAACCCTACCACAAACTATCAGACTTTACTGAGCTAAATATCAATCCTAAAGAATCCGATATTATAATTGTAAAAATCGGATATTTGGTTCCTGAGCTTTATAATATTAATAAAGGATGGACAATGGCATTAACACCTGGTGGAGTTGATCAAGACTTAGATAGGCTAGATTACAAAAGAATAAAACGACCAATGTTTCCTCTGGATAATTTTGAAACAAAACCAGATTTAAGCGTGAAAATGGTTAATATTTCAATGAAAAAGTAAAGATTAAAATTTATTTTTTTTTAAAAGAAGCAAATAAAAATTCTTGGAAAGTACCAAATGGTGTTTTATGATTTGAAATAAAATGGCTGTTTATATCGAATGAATCTTCAAAAGTTTTTTCAATTAGCTCTTTACTGTATTTAATTACATCAAGTCCACTACACTTGTTGGGACCATTTGAGGAAAATGTTGCTACAATAAATTTTCCATTATCATTAATATAATTAGAGGCTAATGAAATGTAATTTTTAATATGTTTTTCACTTGTTAAAAAATGAAAAGCAGCTCTATCGTGCCATAAATCATATTTTTTCATTGGAACGAATTCATTAATATCTGAAACAATCCAATTAACCCATAAAGATTTTTTTCCAAGTCTTTGTTTTGCTTTTTCAATAGCACTCTTTGAAATGTCAAGTACATCAATATTAGAAAAACCCAATTCGATAAGATTATCAACTAGTCGACTCTCCCCGGCTCCAACATCAATTATATTAGCATCTAAATTAAGATTTAAAGATTTAATTAATTCTATTGAATCTATGGGGAGTTTTTGAAACCAGCTAACTTCATTTTCACTTTTTTTTGAATGGACATTTTCCCAATACTCCTCTTTATTATTATTAAACATATCTAAAAATAGAAATAATAATTGTTTATAAAAGTTTATATATTATTTAATTTGTGTTACATTCGCGTGAAATTTATTAAATATATATTATGAAAAACGGAATTGTAAAATTCTTTAACGGATCCAAAGGTTATGGTTTTATCAAAGAAGAAGGTGTTGAAAAAGACCACTTTGTACATGTATCAGGACTTATTGACAGAATCGATGAAAACGATAAAGTTGAATTCGAACTTGAAGAAGGTCCTAAAGGAATGAGTGCTATTAATGTAAAAAAAGTAGACTAAGTCTAATTACATTTCACTCAAAACTAGTTCAGAATTTAATTTCTGATCGCTTAACTCGGCTATTCCAGATAAAATGGAGAAATTTAATAGGAGCAGTATGTTTCTTATTACTCGCTCTTATTTTTTTGATCTAGCCGTTTTTTATTTAATACTAATTAAGCTGTAATGTGCTGTAGCAATCAGCCCACCCAGTGCAGGTCCTACTAAATAATACCAGAGATAATATTTCGAAACTCCATCACCAATAAAAAGGTGGCTTAAAGATACGCCAACAGATGTAGCGGGGTTGAAAACTCCTCCAGAAGTTTGTATTGCTGAAAACAAGCCAACCATAAAAGCTGAGCCTAAAACCAGTCCATAAAAAGAATTATTCTTTAATTTTGTGTTAGAAGTAACGGTTAAAAAAGCGTATACATACAAGTAGGTAAATAAGACCTCATATCCAAGAATTTGATAAACGGTTGCCGATAGATTTGGTTGAACTTCCATTGTTACGGAGCTAAGAAAAAAAACAGCTGAACCTGCTAATGTAGCGCCTAGTATTTGAAAAATTATATAATTTATTGAATCAAAAAGAGAAATTTCTTTTCTAAAAAGCATAGCCAGAGTAACAATAGGATTATAGTGAGCACCAGAAACATGAAAGCCTAGATAAATTAAGACCATTAATCCAAATCCAATAGCTAAAGGATTGGCGTTAATTCCGATTATTAAAACCAAGAAAAAAGTTCCAAAAAGTTCTGTTAAGTAGTTTTTCATAATAATAAAAATATAAAATATTTAAATATTTGATTCAATTTTTTTTGTAACCAAATAAACTCCAGCAAAAATTAGAAGCATTCCAATGACATTAATAAGAGTTAGAGAATCATTTTCTGTTGTTAGTGCATAAACAATACCAACAATGGGTTGAAAGTAAACAAAAGAACTCACGGTTGAAGCTTTTAATGTTGATAAAGCATAGGCGTTTAGTAAATAGGTGAAAAAAGTAGTACCCACCACCACATATATCATTGGAAGAACGGCTTGTTTAAGAGGTAAATTTACCCAATCTACAGATGAGAATTCCTGTACAGTAATTGGAAAATTCATTATAAATCCAAATAAAAACAACCATCTAAAAAGTGTAATAATATTATATTTTTCAACAAGCGGTTTAACAAAAATCAAATACAGCCCATAAGTTGAAGAATTTAAAACAAACAGTAAATTTCCAAGCGGAATGTTGGGTGCATTATATCCAGAGACAGGGCTATAGAGTATTAAAATAAGTGCTCCAAAAAAACCTGCAGAAATTCCAAGCATTTTAATTAAGCTGACTTTTTCTTTTAAAATAATTACTGAAAAAGAAAAAACAAGAATGGGAACAACGGTAATCAAAACAGAACTATTAATTGGAGTTGACAATTCTAATCCTTTAAAAAAAGCAAGCATATTAATAACCATCCCTAAAAACGAACATAAAAGAATTCTTGGCCAATCCTTTCTGTCTATTTTTTGATTTTTAAAAAAAAGACTTAAAATCCAAAACAATATAGCAGCCCCTAGAACCCTTAAAAATATGAAGCCAAAAGGTTGAATGTAAGTTGGCATTACATTTTTGGCAATTGTATGATTAAAACCATAGATTAATGTTGCTCCAAGTGCAGCCAATAATCCTAAAGTTCTTTTATTCATTTAACATATATTTACAATTAAATTATCGCAAACTTAAGTCTATTAATTATAATATAAATGAAAAATAATTTTATTAATTATTGTCTTTTTTTCTTTCTTTTTTTCACTTCCTGTCAGTTTAATAATTATGAAACTATTGATAAGAACATTCGTTTTCGTCAACAGATAAAGACTGGAGAATTTTTAAAACTATCAAAAGGATATACTTACTATGAAATAAAAAACAAGGAAGCTAAAAACACTCTAATTTTTATCCATGGTTTTTCAGTCCCCTCTTATATTTGGGATGACACTTTCAAATCCGCATCTAAAAAAGGATATAAATCAGTTAGGTTAGATTTATATGGCAGAGGTTATTCTTCCAACTTGGATTCAGATTATACAGATGAACTTTTTGCTAATCAAGTAATCGAGCTAATGAACGAACTAAAAATTGAAAGAGCTACTTTCTTAGGGTTATCAAACGGAGGAAGAGTAATTTCAAAAATTGCTTATTTAAAACCTGAACTTATCCAAAAATTGGTATATGTTTCATCCTCTAGTTTTCAAGAGCATAAACCCATGAATGATACATCGGTTAGTGGAAAAGAAATTAATGATTTTATTAAAAATAATTATCCATCAATTTCAAAGGGTCAAATGCTAGATTTTAAATATCCACAAAATTTTAAAGGTTGGGATGATAAGTATGAACAATTATTACAATATGAAGGCTTTGCAAGAGCGCTCATATCAACAAGAAAGAACCACGTTAATTTAGATTTTGAGAATAAATTCATAAACGATTCTAACATTCCACTATATACTGTATGGGGAGATAGTGACTCTGCTGTTGTTTATAATAATTTCAAAAACAAGTTAAATAAATTAATGCCTAGAAGAATTGAATACTTTATTTCAAATTCCGGTCATCTACCAAATATGGAAAATTCTGCAGAATTTGAAGATATACTTTACAATAAAATTTTAAAAGAAAATTAATTTATATATTAACTTTTTTAAAAAGAATTTTAATAATATGAAAAACATACTTTTAATTAATTTATTACTCTTTTTGAGTTTTACAATTTCTTCTCAAACTTTTAATACGTCACTTAATAATCAAAATTCGCAATTTCAAAAAATAATTAAAGATGTCACTTATTTTAAAGTAGATCAAAGTACCGAAATTGATGGTAGTCGATATTACTATAAAAAACCACAAGAGGCTGTAATTAATTTAATTGATGGTTACCAACCAATAAGAATGAAAGCCAATTATAATATAATTGATGAAACAATTGAGGTTGAATCTGATGAAAAAATACTAAACATTAAGCCCGGAAAGGTAAATTTCATTGCCTTTAAGGATGCTAATTTTATTGTGTTTCAAGGAAACTTTTACAAAGAGATTACAAAAAATAGTAATTTTTCTTTAATTAGAGCAGTCATATTAAAAACTATCGAACCAGAGTACAAAGTAGGAATCGTTGAAAAACCAAATCTAAGATTTAAAAGAGACGACGAAGTCTATATACAGCAAGGTGAGAAGAAAAGAATGATTAAGGTCAGTAAAAAATCTATCGTTTTACTGTTTGATAATTCTAAAGCATCTCAAATAAAGAAATTTATGAAATCAAACAAAATATCTATAAGAAAAGATGTAGATTTAAAATTATTATTTGATAATTTCAAAGATGATATTAAGAACATAAGATGATTGAATGGCACAAAAAATATGTTGAAAAAACTTTAAGAAATTGGAGTATATCAACTTATCAAGCGTATTGGATTTCTTTTTTAAAAGGTATAATTATTGGAGGAGCAATCGTTTATTTCTATCTATAATTTAGCCTTTATCATTAAATAATGATGGGGCCTTTTTTTTAATTAAATACCCGTTTTTTCTTTCAAAATAAGGAACTTCGTGTTCTGTAATTCTCACCCCCAAATTATCTTCTAGCCATTGTGCTGCAATATGACGATGACAAAATTTAGTTTTTCCACAATGACACATCATAACAGGTTCAAAATTTCCAGTTATACAGCTTAGGTGTTCGAAAACATTTTTTGGATCAAGTTCACTGAGTTGTTCATTATATAAAACTATAAACCTTTCTTCGCTAATTATTTTTTTCTTTAACGAATTTATCAATTTAAAATTTGGTGCAAGAGCCTTGTATTCAAATTTAACTTCACTATAATTTGAGGGAAATAAAGCAATGGAAACTGCCCCTGGTATTTCGTTTTTATTTAATATTTTAAAACTAGCTGTTTTGATACTTTTTTTTATAAATCTATGAAATTTTTAAAATTAATAATATTATCGAATTAACATTCCGTCCGGTATTTTTTTATTAGATTCATAATTTTAGAATAAAATAATTATCATTTTCGTAAAAATTCAAGTAAGAAAAGTTTGTTTTTTAACTTTATTTTAACATATTTGTTATAATAATCAAAAATAAACTTATGAAAAGATTTAAATCAATTATTACACTAACTCTGTTGTTAGTGGGGTATTTAGGTTTTGCTCAAAACGAAATCACCGGTAATGTTTCCGATGATAATAGTTTAGCACTTCCTGGAGCAACGGTAGTTGTAGAAGGCACTAGTAATGGTGTTACTACTGATTTTGATGGTAATTATTCAATTACTGCATCTTCTGGTGACGTTTTAGTCTTCAGTTTTGTAGGATTTGATTCAAAATCCGTCACCGTTGGAAATTCAAACAAAATTAACGTAATGCTTAACACAAGTAATGAACTTGATGAGGTAGTTGTTACAGGTATTACTACTAGAGATCGTAAAAGACTAACTAGTAGTGCCGTAGTAATTGACTCAGAGCTAATTGAGGGAGTTGCTTTAAGTTCCCCTGATCAAGCACTTCAAGGTCGTGTGGCTGGACTTAGGGTTACAACTCAATCTGGAACGCCTGGAGCTCCACAAGAGATTAGAATTAGAGGTGAGGGATCTATTACTGGTTCCAATTCCCCTTTATTTGTAATCGACGGTGTTCCTGTGAATAACGGAACTATTAGTCCACTTCTTACAGATATGGGTATTTTATCAATGATAAATGCCTCTGATATTGAAAGTATTACTGTACTAAAAGATGCCTCTGCTACAGCTCCTTATGGTGCTAGAGGATCTAATGGTGTAATTGTAATTACTACAAAATCTGGGTCAGCTGGAGAGGTTAAATATAATGTATCGTCTCAATATGGATTCCAAAATTATGCTATTGATGAAAGACCAATGTTAACTGGACAGCAAAGGTTCACTCTTGGTGCTGAAACTTTAATGAATGATTACGGTTGGACAAAAGATAGAGCGGAAGGATATGTATCAGCAAATTTTGCTGGTGCTCAAGCCTGGATTGATGGCGGTCGAGTCGATGGAAACTGGGAGGAATTAATTAAGGTTAAAGACGCACCGTACCAATCATACGACCTTTCAGCTTCTGGTGGATCGGCACAAGAAAACTTCAGAATGTCTGTTGGATACAAAAATACAGTGGGAACATCTGTTGCTACTGACTTTGAAAGTGTTAGTGGATCCTTCACTTACAGAAGAAAAGCTGGAAAAGTAGATATCAACACATCTAATAGAGTTACAAATTCTATTCAAAATGGTATTCACGAGGGAGGTTCATATTTTGGTGCTCCTCAAGCCAACAGAGTATTTATGACGCCTTGGGCGCAGCCTAAAAACGCTGATGGTTCATGGAATATCAATTTACCAACAAGTGTATTTAATACGCTTTATTTAGCTGAAAATAATATTCAGCAAAATGATGGTACTAGAGCCATATCAAACACAAGTGTTACCTATAAAATTAACGATGATTTAAAATTCAGAACACGTTATGCTATAGATTTTGTTTTGAGTGTTTCACACGAATATAGAAATCCAAATCATGGAGATGCAAGAACTGACAATGGATATTCTTATCAAAACACCGCAAGAAACTTCACTTGGTTTAATACTAACACACTAGACTATAACAAAACCATTGCAGACAATCACAATATTGCTGCAACACTTCAAATGGCTTATGGAAGAAGTAAAAACACTTACAATTCATCTGATGGTGAAGGTGTTCCTGCTGAAGGCTTATACTATGTTAGTAGTTTTGGAACTAATCAAAGTGCTACAGGTGGATTTTCAGACTGGAGAGAACTTTCTTACTTAGGTCTTTTAAACTATACTTATAAAGATAAGTATGTTGCGGATTTCTCTTTCAAGAGAGACGGTTCTTCAAGATTTGCAAGTGGAAATAGATTTGGTAATTTCTGGTCAGCTGGTCTTGCTTGGAACATTACCCAAGAAAGCTTTCTTGAGGGCAATGACTGGATTAACAACTTAAAATTAAGAGCTTCAATTGGAGAAACAGGAAACAATGGTGTTGGATTAAACCAATATCAGTCATTATTTGGATACAGTGCATCTTACAATGATTTGGGAGCTGTGTATCCTTCTACTTTTGGAAACTTGCTTTTTTCATGGGAAAAACAAACACTTTATGATATCGGACTTGATTTCTCTATTTTAGGTAATAGAGTATCGGGAAGTATTGGGTATTATAATAAAAACACAAATGATTTACTTCAAAGTGTACCCTTATCAACAACAACTGGTCACAGTTCTCAAACACAAAACGTTGGTGAGGTTGAAAATAAAGGATTTGAAATAGAACTTTCCGCTGATGTACTTCAGTTAGGAGATTTTACTTGGAATATTTATTCTAATTACGCTTCTAATGAAAATACGGTGTTAAAATTAGCTCAAAGAGCTGATGGAACAGACATTAATCTTGATGGGGGTTACAATTCAACAAGAGTTGGAATGCAAAAAGATAGCTGGTACATTAGAGGATGGGCTGGAGTTGATCCAGCAACGGGAGACCCTCTGTATTACAAAGGTGGGTTAGGAAATGAAGCACCTCCTTACGCTGGTAGTATGGAAGTAGTTAATAGCTACTCTGACGCATCACAAGCTTTTCAAGGAGACAGAATGCCAAAATACTCCGGGGGACTAGGAACTAGATTAACTTACAAAAATTTCTATATTGATGGAAACCTATATTTTGCAGGAGGACATAAAGTCTTTGAAAGATGGAACTGGTATTCAGAAGCAACAAATTTACTTTCAACAAGATACTATCAAGGTTCTCAAAAATTAATGAACAGATGGCAAAACCCTGGAGACATCACTGATGTTCCAAGAATGAGGTGGAGTACTAGTACATCAGGAACCGGTTCTGGAACTACAACTAGATTTTTAAATGACGGTGATTTCGTAAGACTAAGAGATTTAGCAGTTGGTTACAGTTTACCAAAAAGTATTACTGATAGACTTGGATTTGATAATGTTGGATTCAGTGTTAGAGGAGTAAATTTATTTACTTGGACAAAAGACCCAGACCTACTGGTAGATCCTGAAATTAGATCTGCAGGTTCTTGGGAAATATACACACCACCATTGAAGTCAATCTCTGTTGGATTAAACTTAAAATTTTAATAATATGAAAAATTTAAAAAAATATTTACTATTATTCTTTGCAACGACAATTATTGTTTCTTGTGGAGACGAGGACCTAGAGCCAGTGTTATCCCTTGATAAGGATTTAGCTACAGGGATAAAATCAGCTGGTGATTTAGCAAGTGTACTAAATAGTGCCTACGATAGAATGACGGTTTCTGGTTACTACGGAAGAGATCAAATTATTGATGGTGATGTTAGAACAGATAACATGTATTCTAACATGAATTCTGGAAGATTTGCAAATTCTAGCATGGACTACACCTCTCAAGGTTCTGGAGGATGGGTTTCTAAATACAGAGTAATTGCTATTTGTAACATTGTAATTGGAGCTGATGCTGCTTCTTTAACTGGTGATGCAACTGCTATTAACCATACAGTAGGTCAAGCTTATGCGATAAGAGCATTAGTTCATTTTGATTTACTAAAAGAATATGGTCAGCATTTTATCACTGGTCAAGGTGGCGCTACATCTTTAGGTATTCCTTATGTTAAAACATATAAAGTACCTGAAAACCTAAGTCCATCAAGAGGTACTGTTGGTTCAAATGTTGGTGATATTATCGCTGATCTTCAAACAGGAATTGGACTTATGAGTCAATCATTAGATGATACATCTAGTTATATGACTGTAGCTGGTGCCTATGCAATTGGAGCAAGAGCAACATTATATGCTGGTTCAGTTGATCCAAGTCTTTATGCTACAGCAGGAACAATGGCTAAATGGGTTATTGATAACTCAGGAAGATCACCAGTGACTTCTGCTGGATTTAAAGCATCTTATGTAACTGATAACGCAAGCAATTCATTATTTGAACTTGCTATGTCAGGGACTGATAACCCTGGAATTAATGGTCTGGCCTACATTTTAAGAGGAACTTCTTATGGAGATGTAAGACCATTATTAAGAGACAGAGACGAGCCTATGACTAATCCAGATCTACAAGATGTATTTGAAGCTGACGCTGCGACAGATGTAAGGTTTACTGTTAATGGAATGATTGGAACTGCTCAAGGCCAAACGACTGTTCTTGGAAAATTCCCAACTATGACTGGTTTAGATAATGT
>JAQWJH010000042.1 GCA_029248455.1 Flavobacteriaceae bacterium | reverse complement strand
AAGCCTGTGCAGGTGACTAACTTAAATGGTAATAATGTTTTAATTAATCAAGTGGGTTGTTTTGGAATAAATATTGGAAAAATTGATTTCTATTTATCAGGAAAAGAAATTAAAGAAGAATCTAATTCTATTAAGGTTTAGATTTCAACATATTAATAAAACTGTCTATGCCGATTATCGGTATTTTTAACTTTTCCACCTTCAATAATTTGCTTGGCCCAATATTATTTCCACCCAAAAGATAATTAGTTTTTGAAGAAATAGATGATAAAATTTTACCACCATTTAATTCTATCATTTTTTTTAACTGGTCTCTAGAATAATTTTCAAAAACCCCAGAAATTACAAACGAGTCACCCTTCAGCACATTATTTACAGGCTTCTTATCTTGCATTATTTCAAATTGAAGTCCTAATGATTTAAGTCTATCTACCATAAAACAATTTTCTTCATCTTGAAAGAAATCAACAATACTTTCTGATATTCTATTTCCTATTTCATCAACTAAAATCAAATCTTCAATTTTTTTTGTCTTTAAGTTGTCAATTGATTTAAAAGCTAGCGCTATTTTTTTTGCAACGGTTTGACCAACATACCTAATCCCAAGTGCAAACAAAACCCTTTCAAAAGGAATTTTTTTTGACTCCTCCAATCCAATAAAAATATTATTAACCGATTTATTAGCCATCCTTTCTAATGGCAGTAAATCATCTCTTTTTAAGTCATATAAATCAGCATAGTTTGAAACTAAACCACTTTGATAAAGTAAATCAATCGTTTCATTGCCTAACCCATTTATATCCATTGCTTTTCTAGAAATAAAATGTTGAATTCGTCCAGTTATTTGAGGTGGACAATTCTTAAAATTCAAACAATAATGTTGAGATTCCGACTCGTTTCTTGAAAGAATTTTAAAACATGATGGACAATTTTCAACAAATTCAATTTTATCACACTCAAAATTTCTTTTTTCTAAATCAACACCAACTATTTTTGGAATAATCTCACCTCCCTTTTCAATATTTACAATGTCATTTACATGTAAATCTAACTTGTTTATTTGATCTTCATTATGAAGAGAAGCTCTTTTGACATAAGTCCCACCCAAAAGTACAGGCTCTAAATTCGCAACTGGTGTTATGGCTCCAGTTCTACCAACTTGATAGGAAACACTTTTTAGCCTGGTGTAAACTTGTTCAGTTTTATATTTATAAGCAATAGACCATCGTGGATATTTTGATGTAAAACCAAGTTCCTTTTGATAATTAATAT
The DNA here is from genome assembly GCA_029248455.1 of Flavobacteriaceae bacterium. Taxonomy (GTDB): domain Bacteria; phylum Bacteroidota; class Bacteroidia; order Flavobacteriales; family Flavobacteriaceae; genus MAG-121220-bin8. The sequence continues at coordinate 52,259 of JAQWJH010000042.1, read as the reverse complement.
CATTTACCTTTACCACAATACCATCAATTTCATAATTTAAGAGATGTCGTTTTTGATCCCAATGGTTTATATAATTCATCACTTCATTTAAATTATTACATAGTTTATATGTTTGGGAAACATTAAAACCCCAATCTAAAGCATTCTCTAAATAATTTTGTTGAGTTTTATAATTCTCTTCATTGGAAACGATTTGATATAAAAAGCATTTTAAAGGTCTTCTTGCTACTTCAGAACTATCTTGCAACTTTAAACTTCCCGATGCTGTATTTCTTGGATTCATGTAAGGATCCAGTCCTTGGTTTAATCTGATTTCATTCATTTTTAGGAAATCATTTTTTTCAATAATTATTTCCCCTCTAATTTGAAAATTCTTTGGGAAAGATCCTTTTAATTTTAATGGTATTGTTTTAATTGTTTTGATGTTCTCAGTAACATCATCACCTTCAATACCATCTCCTCTTGTGACAGCCTTTATCAACCTTCCACTCTTGTAAGTTAAATTTATTGAGACTCCATCAAATTTTAATTCACATAGAAATTGAAGATTATTATGTCCAATATTTTTAAAAATCCTATCGTTCCAATCCTCTAAATCATTTTTTGAATAGGAGTTGTCTAAAGAATACATTGGAAAATCATGTTTGACACTGTCAAAGCTTTTTATGATAGACCCACCGACTCTTAAAGTTGGAGAATTATTATCATAAAATTGTGGATATTTTTTTTCAAGATTTATTAAATCTTTCAATTTCATATCAAAATCATAATCACTAATCAACGGTTTATCTAGTACGTAATAATTATAATTATGAAAATGTAATTCATCTCTTAACTTTTCAATTTTTTCAAGTACTAAATTCATTGAATAAAAGCTTTTACCATTCGATTTTTAGATCTAAAATCTTTTTTATGCTCAATATCGTAAAAACCTCGATTATTTAAAAGTTTTGTAACATCTTCCAAAAACATTTCATTAATTTCAAAATATATACAACCATTTTTTTTTAAACTACTTAAAGCAAAACTTATTATTTTTTTATAAAAAAATAATGGGTCTTTGTCATATACAAATAATGCTTTGTGGGGCTCGTGTAGTAGAACATTTTTTTTGATAAATTGTTTTTCTCGCAAGGTTATATATGGGGGATTAGAAATTATGACATCAAATTTTTCTTTGGATGTTATAGATTTTATATCTTGAATTTCAAAAGAAACATCAACATTATTTGATTCAGCATTTTTTCTTGCAACGTTCAAAATTTTATTATTTAAATCCCAACCGGTAATCTCACATGATTTTAAAAATTTAGCCAAACTAATAGCAATACAACCACTACCTGTTCCAATATCCAAAATTTTTTGATTTTTTGGATTACTTACTAAAACCCAAGAAACCAATTCTTCTGTCTCAGGCCTTGGAATTAAAACTTCAAGATTCAAAAAATATTTCATTCCCATAAATTCTGTCTGACCAACAACATACTGAATCGGCATATCATTTTTTAATTGATTAATAGAATTTATAAGACTAGGGATTTTATTGATGTTAATTAAATATTGAGGATTTAACATGTAATTGATTCTATTGACACCAAGAGTGTGCTCAATAATCCAGAAAAAAAACTCGCCAAGCTCATTTGTATCAATTTTTAATTTTAGAGATTTAAAAAATAAATCATGATACTCCAATAGTGTCATAATATTTTTTTTATCATCCAAACTGGACAAGCATTATGTCCAGTATTTCCCAATGGTTTTTCAATAAATTTAAAGCCTTGAGATAAATAAAGTTTCTGAGCTGATTTCATATTAATCATAGTTTCAATATAACAATTAGTATATCCGAAATTTTTAGCATCACCTAAACATTTTTCAATCATTATCCTACCCATACCAATTCCTCGTGCTTCTTTTAAAAAATACATTTTTTGAAGTTCACATATATTTTTATTTGAATTTTTTAATTTAGAAATTCCCGCTCCCCCAAAAATTTTGTTATCATTTTCAATTATGTAATAAACACTTCTTTTATTTTTGTAAGCATTACTCATTTTTTTTAGTTCAGGATCTCCAAGCGCAGTACCTTTTTTAGGAACACCAAACTCTATCATTACGTCTGATAATACGTTATGTAATTCAGCATTGTCAAAATCATTAACCTCTCTTATAATCCATTTAGAATTTTCTTCCATTTTTTAGATTATTTTTGTTAAGTGAAGATACATCTTAATAATAATAGACAAAACTTCTAATAAGAATAATGGATAACAAATTTTCAGATATTTATTTCATGTCGCGTTGTATTGAAGTTGCAAAACAGGGGATTGGTAAAACATATCCTAACCCCAGTGTTGGTTGTATAATTGTGAACAACAATTCTATTATTTCCGAAGCATATTCAAGTGAGCATGGTGGAAGCCATGCAGAAATAAATGCAATTAACAAAATCAAGGATATTAAATTATTAAAAACATCTACCCTATATGTTACTTTAGAACCCTGCTCTCATTTCGGAAAAACTCCACCATGTTGTAACACAATATCTAAATATAACATTCCTAGGGTGGTTATTGGGACTCTTGACAACAGTAAAAAAGTAAATGGAAAAGGAATTGAATATTTAAAAAAAAATAATATAAATGTAGTTTTTGGAGTATTAAAAAATGAATGCGACGAATTGCACAAGAATTTTCTATGTTTCAATAAAAACAGTAGACCATATATAATTTTAAAATGGGCACAATCGAATGAAAAATTCATATCACCTTTAAAAAAAATAGAAAAAAAACCTTTTTGGATTAGCTCATTAAAAAGCAGACAATTAGTTCATAAATGGAGAGCTAAGGAACATGCTATTTTAGTTGGTTACAATACAATAATTGATGATAATCCAAAATTAAACATTAGAGATTGGAGTGGACATAATCCAACAAGAATTGTTGTGGATTTGGATAATAATTTAAATGAAGGTTTTAATATTTTTAATAAAGAAGCCACAACTTTAAAAATAACTGAAAAAGAAATTAACTTATCCAATCCTTTAATTGATGAAATTATTAAATTTTTATTTAAAAAAAATATTCAATCCATAATAGTTGAGGGTGGAAGAAAAACATTGGACTTGTTCATCAAAAATAACATTTGGGATGAGGCTAGAGTTTTTAGCAGTAATAAAAAATTAGTAAAAGGTCTAAAGGCACCAAAAATTAACGGAAATATAATAGTAAAGAAGAAAATTGGAAATGATGAACTTGAAATTATTAAACCTTTTTAATAGCTTCAATAATTGAGCTAGGGCATCTCATAGGTTTATTTGTTTTGGCATTTAAAAAAATTAATTTTGTATAACCAGTCGTAATTAACTGTTCATCTCTAGAAATTTTATAATCAAATTCAATCATGTATGAAGGGGTTTTAACTAATTTAGTTGTTAAGGATAATTTATCATCAAACAGTGCTGATTTTTTAAAATTTATTTTAAGATCAATTACAGGAAGTAAAATCCCATCTTCTTCCATTTTTTTATAAGAAAAACCTAATTTATTTAACCAATCAATTCTTCCCATTTCAAAGTATTTTACATAATTACCATGGTAAACAAAAGACATTTGGTCCGTTTCACTATACCTTACAAAAAAATTAATTTTATTCTCCAAATTGTTATTAAAAAATCATTATTTGACAACTTCAATAATATGAACAAAAAAAAATTAAAATTCAATAGCAAAATGATTTTTTTTTAATAAAAATTTGCACATATTTGTTGCTATTAATTAAACAATATTTTTTTTCAAATTTATTGTCAATTATAACAACCAAAAATATATTATAATTAATGTTAACTGCAGAATCTGTATGGAATAATTGTCTCAAGTTCGTAAAGGACAACATACAGATCCAAGCATACAAAACATGGTTTGAACCCATCAAACCAATTAAGCTAGAAGAAAACATACTCAACGTTCAAGTTCCAAGTAAATTTTTTTATGAATGGTTGGAAGAACATTATGTAAAGTTACTCAAACTAGCATTGACTAAAGAGCTTGGAAATAATGCAAGGTTAGTGTATATAATTAAAATGGAAAATACTTTTGGAAATCTTAAACCTTTTATTGAAAAAATTCCAAGTCAATACAAGTCTAATATTCCATCTCAAAAGGTTGATATCCCACTAGGCAATCTTAGTACAGAATTAAAAAATCCATTTATAATTCCTGGTATAAAAAATTTAAAAATTGAATCTCAACTAAACCCTAATTATAATTTTGATAATTTTTTAGAGGGAGATGCTAACAGATTGGCGCGTTCGGCTGGAATGGCTGTTTCCAACAAACCCGGTGGAACATCTTTTAACCCATTGTTAATTTTTGGTGGAGTTGGATTAGGAAAAACACATCTTGCTCATGCAATTGGTGTTAATGTTAAAGAAAAGTTCCCTGAAAAAACAGTTCTTTATATTTCAGCTGAGAAATTTACTCAACAGTACATTGATTCAGTCAAAAAAAATAACAGAAACGATTTTATACATTTTTATCAAATAATCGATGTGTTGATCATCGATGATGTTCAATTTTTTTCTGGAAAAACTGGAACACAAGATGTTTTTTTTCACATATTTAATCACTTGCATCAAAATGGCAAGCAAGTTATATTAACATCTGATAAAGCACCTGTCGACATGCAGGATATCGAGCAGAGATTACTATCTAGATTTAAATGGGGTTTATCAGCAGAACTTCAAAGACCAGATTACGAGACAAGAGTGTCAATATTAAAAAATAAGTTATTTAGGGATGGTGTTGAAATTTCAGATGAGATTGTAGATTTTATTGCAAAAAATATAACAATTAACATAAGAGAACTGGAAGGCGCAATAATATCCTTAATTGCACAGTCGTCTTTTAATAAAAAAGAAATAACTCTTGAACTTGCTAAAAATGTTGTCGACAAATTTGTCAAAAACACCAAACGAGAAGTTTCTATAGACTACATTCAAAAAATTGTTTCTGAATATTTTCAAATGGATGTATCCACATTACAATCCAAAACTAGAAAAAGACATATTGTCCAAGCGAGGCAATTAGCTATGTTTTTTGCTAAAAAATACACCAAAGCTTCATTGGCTAGCATTGGTTCACAAATCGGTCATAGGGACCATGCTACAGTCCTTCACGCTTGCAAAACAGTAGATAATCTTTCTTTTACTGACAAACAATTTAGAAAATATGTAGAAGACTTGTCCAAAAAGTTTACTATTTAGAAAAAAATAAAATCTATTTATGGAATATGGTTCTTTGTACTTAATTCCAAATTATTTAGGTAAAAATTCAAATTTTAATTTTGATAATCACTCATTTAAAATAATTGATAAAATCAATCATTTTATATTTGAAAATGAAAAACCTGGAAGAGCCTTTATTAAAATTATTTCTCCAAATAAATGTCAAACAAAATTAATAATAAATACATTAAATAAATTTACCAGCAAAGAATCCATTAGTTCTTTTTTAAATCCATGTTTTAAAGGATATAATATAGGCTTGGTTTCTGATGCTGGATGTCCAGGCATAGCAGATCCTGGCGCTGAATTAATCTATAATGCTCATCTGTTAAACTTGAAAGTTATTCCTTTAGTTGGTCCTTCTTCAATATTATTAGCCCTTATGGCGTCAGGACTCAACGGTCAAAATTTTAAATTTAACGGTTACTTACCTATTGAAAAAAATGATAGAAAAAATAAAATAAAATTTCTTGAAAAACAATCTTACGACACTACCCAAATCTTTATGGAAACGCCTTACAGAAATAGGAAATTAATAATTGATTTATTAAAATTTTTAAAACCTACAACCAAACTCTGTATTGCTACTGACCTTACTTTAAATAGTGAATTAGTTAAAACACAAACTATAAAACAATGGAAGAATAACCTAGAGAACTATGATAAAAGACCTTCAATATTTTTAATTCAATCTAATTAAATTCTAGGTTTTTTAATTCCTTCGACAAAGGACATATCAAAGTTTTTAAAGTAATTCATATAATGAGAAATTGAGGTGCCAAATGCATCTTTCAAATCAGCTTTACCATTTTCTCTTAAAAACTTTTTTACATTTCCTGGACCTGATAAGTGTGCAGCGGCTAATATTCCTGATTCTGTGATTTCTAATCCATTTATAACTGAACCAACAAACCAGTTAATATCTTTTCTTAGAATCCATTTATTTCTTTGTATGTTCATTAAAAAGACTTTTTCTTGTAATTCTGGATTATTTAAGAATTTTCTTCCATTATAAATTTTAAACATTTTCAAAGTGCTCAAATTAAATTGATATTTACCCATATATCCAAACTCATTAATGCAATGGTATCTACCACCAGATTCTTTAAAGGCTAATTTTTCTTTAAAACCATTAAAATCTTTTTTCAAAAAAATAAAATTCTCAACTATGCTTAATGTTTTTTTGTTTAAAACAGTAAATTCTAGATTATCTGAATTGTTAGCAATATTTTTTTTAGGGACTGGTTTATAAAAAGAGCTATTAAATAAAAGAGCAATTAGAAATAATATTATGTTGGTTTTAAATGTTTTCAAAACAAAAATTTATTTAAAAATTTCCGCAAACATACATAAAATTTTAATTATCTGTAAATCAGATTGTTATCTCTTTATTTTATTTTTCCTCAACCATGAAGTATATTGTCTTTTATTTTTATTGTGCTGTGAATTGGTTTTGGCAAACATGTGATAGCCAGGTCTTTTAACATCAGCAACAAAAAATAGGTAGTCATGATTTTCTAAATTTAAAACTGACTCAATTGAACTTATATCTGGCATGTAAATAGGACCGGGCGGTAAACCTTTGTTTAAATAAGTATTGAAAGGAGACCTTATTCTTAAATCTCTATATAAGACTCTTCTAATTCGAGTATCAAATCCTTTTTCTAGTTTGATTGTATATACAATTGTTGGATCTGCCTGTAATTTCATTTTTCTTCTGAGTCTATTGTAATAAACTCCAGAAATAGTAGGTCTTTCGTCTACTTTCGGTGTTTCTCTTTGTACAATAGAAGCCAAAATTGAAACTTCAATTGGATTTAAATTATATGATTTCGCTTTTTTAATTCTGGATGGATTCCAAAACAATTTAAATTGATCCAACATTTTATCTCTAAATTGATCAGCGCTTGTGTTCCAATAAAATTCATATGTGTTTGGTAAAAAAATAGAAAACACAGATTCAGTATCTAAATCATTACTTTCTAAAAAAGTTTTTTTATTGAATGAATTCATCAAACTTAAACTATCAGCTTCTATAAATTTTGATACTCTCGAGGCTAAATTTTCAATTCTTTCCATATTGTTGAAGGTCAATTTGACTGGAATATTTTTAAATCTTAGTGAATTGATAATTTCTTTATTAGAAAAACCCTTTTTAATTTCGTATTTACCTGCTTTTATGTTAAAAACATAATTGGTTTTATATGCAGCATCTAAAAATGTTGTAGAATCTTTTAAAAATGGAATAATTTGTAGTTGTAAATTGTTTAATCCCGTACCAGATTTAATAAAAATAAAAATCGATTCATCATTAAAATTTGTGTTATCAGAATAATAAGTTTTATAAAAGTTTAAAAGAAAAAAACTGGAAATAAATAAAAAGCTTAAAACACCAACACTAATAATTATTTTATATAATTTTTTATTTTCCATTTACATATCTATTTCTCCTTCAAATATTAATTCTACATTTCCAGAAAGAATAATTTTTTCATATCTGTTATTATTTTTAATAAATTTTACATCTAAAACACCACCTTTGGTTTTAATTTTTAAATTATTTAGTAATGTTTTATTTAAGTAATGCATTGATAAAGCCACAGCAGTTACACCTGTTCCACAGGATAATGTTTCATCCTCTACCCCTCTTTCAAAAGTTCTAACTTCAAACTCTTTTTCAGATATTATCTTAACAAAATTGATATTTACTCCATGTCTGAAAAATTCATTGCTGTTTCTAATTAACTTACCCTGATTATAAACATCAAAATTTTCTAAATTTTTTACAATTTTTACATAATGTGGTGAGCCGGTATCTAAAAACAGATCCTCTCCATAAGTTTTTATATCACTGACATCGTTCATTGAAAGAGAAACAGTATTATTATGAATATTTGCACGGTGATTTCCATCAAATGCGTTAAATAAAGTTTTGTCAGTAACTATTTTATTATTTTGAGCAAATTTTACAGAACACCTCGCTCCGTTGCCACACATGGAACCTAAATTTCCATCAGAATTAAAATATAACATTTCAAAATCAGTATTTTTAGATGGATTAATAAGTATTAAACCATCTGAACCAATACCAAACTTTCTGTTACACAGACGTTTAATAAAACTTCTATTATTTGTTGGAAAAAGTAAATCATTATTGTTAATTATAATAAAATCATTTCCTGTACCTTGATATTTTTGAAATTTTATTTTCATTTTAATAATTCACGAAGATAAAAAAAAGTAGATGCTGTTAAAAAGTAGTTAAAATATATTTTTCTATAATTTAAAAATTTAATTTTGATTTAAAATAATGTAAAATGAAAAAAATTATATATCCTTTATCAATATCCATAATTGGTGGAATAGTAGCTCTTTTAATCCATAATTTAAATTTTGATCATAATTTATCCTCAAAAAATATATTTCCAGAAAATAAAATGGTAAATATTTCATTTGATCCCAATTCTATTAGTGAATCCAGTACTAATATCGATTTTACAGTGGCCGCTGAAAAAACAATTAATTCTGTTGTCCATGTAAAAAATACGAGTGTTTCGAGTGGCCCCTCTTCAGTTTGGGATTATTTCAATAATAATCAAAATAACAGAACAAGAGTAGGTATGGGTTCAGGCGTAATTGTTTCAAAAGATGGTTACATTATAACTAATAATCATGTGATAGAAGAAGCTACAAAAATTGAAATAACAACAAACAATAACAAAAGCTACACAGCTAATTTAATTGGTACTGATGAAGTTGCTGATATTGCCGTATTAAAAATTGACAGCAAAGAAACATTTCCCTATATAAGATTTGCAAATTCTGATCAAACTAAAATTGGCGAATGGGTTCTTGCGGTTGGTAATCCATATAATTTAACTTCTACGGTAACAGCTGGAATTATCAGTGCAAAATCTAGAGATTTGAATGACTATGATTCAAAAAATCAATCATTTATCCAAACAGATGCCGCAGTTAATTCAGGTAATAGTGGAGGTGCCCTTGTAAATACATCTGGTGATCTAATTGGAATTAATACTGCAATAACCAGTGGAACAGGTGGGTTTGTAGGTTATTCTTTTGCTGTTCCGAGCAACGTCGCAAGAAAAATATTTGAAGATATCATTGAATTTGGAAATGTTCAAAAAGGACTGCTAGGTGTTACTGGCTTTGGACTTAATTCAAGAAACGCCAACGAATTAAACATAAACTTAACAGAGGGATTTTATGTCAATGATGTGGAACCAACCATGGGCGCAGCAATGGCAGGTATTAAGAAAGGAGATGTTATTCTAAGTTTGGATAATCTTAAAATAGCTAAATTTTCAGATTTATCCGGCTATTTGAGCACTAAAAGACCAGGCGATGAAATATTAGTTGGACTAACTCGTGATAACAAGAAATTAAAGTTAAAAGTTGTACTAGAAAAAAATGAAAATATAGATTTTTACGGAATGCAAATAAAAAATATGTCTAAAGAAGAACTTGAAACATTAGATTTAGATTATGGTGTTAAAGTATTGAATCATAGAAATAATACATTATATAGAATGGGAATTAACCCTGGATATATTATTACAGAAATTAACGGAGAAGCTGTCAAGAATACTTCCGAAATCAAAAAATTTAAAAATAACATTAAAATCAGTCAAATAACTTTTGTTAGTCCTGATGGAGAAAAAGAAAAATTAATTTTTGAATAATTAATGATTAGAATTGATATTATAAGTGTTTTGCCTCAGTTAATTGAGAGTCCTTTTAGTGCCTCAATTATCAAAAGAGCTATTGAAAAACAGATTGTAGAAATTAATTTTCACGATTTAAAAAATTATGCATCAAAAAAAAGAAAACAAGTAGATGATTACCAGTTTGGTGGAGGATCTGGAATGGTTATGATGATTGAGCCAATTAAAAAATGTATTGATAAATTAAAAAAACAAAGACATTATAGTGAAGTTATTTACATGACACCTGATGCGCCAATATTGAACCAAAAGTTAGCCAACAAGTTATCTCTTGTCGGAAATATAATAATTTTATGCGGACACTATAAAGGAGTTGATCAAAGAGTTCGTGATAAACTAATAACTATGGAAATTTCAATAGGAGATTATGTTTTATCGGGTGGAGAACTTCCTGCAGCTGTATTATGTGATTCAATAATAAGATTAATTCCTGGAGTGCTGGGAGACGAAACTTCAGCACTTACAGATTCTTTTCAGGACGAAATTCTCGCTCCCCCAGTTTACACACGACCTGCTAATTTTGAAAATATTGAAGTGCCTAGTATTTTACTTTCTGGCGATAAAGCTAAAATTGAGAATTGGCGAGAGAAAAAAGCATTAGAAAGAACCAAAAAAATAAGACCAAATTTTTTAAGTGACTAAATTTCTTTGAAAGAAAAAAAAATAGTAATTTTGCAATCCATTTGGTTTAACCGCTGACGATAATCGTGTATGTTAAATCATTTTAATTAAAATTTTGCAAAATGGAATCCTTAGTAAAATTCGTACAAGATGAATTTGTTACGAAAAAAGAAATCCCAACTTTTAAATCAGGAGATACAATAACAGTTTATTACGAAATTAGAGAAGGTGAAAAAGTTCGTACCCAATTTTTCAAGGGGGTTGTTATTCAAATTAAAGGCACTGGTTTAACAAAAACCTTCACGATAAGAAAAATGTCCGGTACTATAGGAATTGAAAGAATTTTTCCAATCAATTTACCAACAATTCAAAAAATTGAAGTTAATAAACGTGGTAAAGTAAGAAGATCAAGAATATATTATTTCAGAGAACTTAGAGGGAAAAAGGCAAGAATCAAAGAAATTAAAATTTAATTTCAGTACTTTTCATGAAAAAAATTATTGTAAAAAATCCAGTTGTTGAACTAGATGGAGACGAAATGACCAGAATTATCTGGGATTTTATAAAAACTAAACTTATACTACCCTATATAGAACTAGATATTAAATATTTTGACTTAGGAGTTAAAAACAGAGATTTTACCGACGACCAGGTCACAATTGATTCTGCTGAAGCAATCAAAAAATATAATGTAGGTATTAAATGTGCGACAATCACACCTGATGAAGATAGGGTCAAAGAATTCACTTTGAAAAAAATGTGGAGGTCACCAAACGGGACTATTAGAAATATAGTTGGAGGTACTGTGTTTAGAGAGCCTATAATCATGAGTAATGTTCCAAGGTACGTTCAGGGCTGGGTTAAGCCTATTTGTATTGGAAGACACGCTTTTGGAGATCAATATAAAGCAACTGATATTGTTACCCACGGAAAAGGAAAGCTTACAATGACCTTCACTCCAGAAAACGGTGATGCAGTAAAATCATGGGAAGTTTATAATTTTCAAGAGGATGGAGTAGCCATGAGTATGTACAACATAGATTCTTCCATTTTTGGTTTCGCAAGATCTTGTATGAACCAAGCATTAACAAAAAATTGGCCGCTATACTTATCAACAAAAAATACTATTCTAAAAGCTTACGACGGAAGATTTAAAGATATTTTTCAAGAAGTTTATACAACGGAATTTAAAGATAAGTTTGAGAAGGCAGGCATTACTTATGAGCACAGATTAATTGATGACATGGTGGCCGCTGCCATGAAATGGAATGGTGGATTTGTTTGGGCATGTAAAAATTATGATGGAGATGTCCAATCTGATACAGTTGCACAGGGATTTGGTTCTTTAGGATTAATGACTTCGACATTAGTTACGCCTGACGGAAAAACTATGGAAGCTGAAGCTGCTCACGGAACGGTAACTAGACATTACAGAGAACACAAAAAAGGGAACGAAACCTCGACCAATCCTATTGCATCAATCTTTGCCTGGACTAGGGGTCTCTCACACAGAGGAAAATTAGATAATAATTCTGATTTAGTTAACTTTTGTCAAGAACTTGAATCTGTATGTATCGAAACTGTTGAGAGTGGTAAAATGACTAAAGATCTTGCCTTATTAATTCATGGCAATAAACTTAATCGATCACATTACTTAAATACTCAAGAATTTTTAGATTATATTAAACAAAATCTTGAATTAAAATTTCAGTAATTTTATTTTAGTTTGTCGTATTGAAATATTTTAATTAGGTTATAGCTGTGATTTACTTTAGGATTTTTTTTTTAAATTTTTTCTCACTTCTAGTTGCATTGAATTGCATTTATTCTCAAGAAAACTTCACTTTAAATGGCTATGTTTTAGATCAAAACAGCAATGAATCTATCATAGGGGCAAATATTATTATACCTAGTATTAGTTCAGGAACAATAACTAATACTTATGGTTTCTTCTCTATTACAGTTCCAAAAGGAAAATACGATATACAAATTAGCTCTATTGGTTATAAAAACATACTTCAAAGTGTAGATCTTACGAAAAACATAAATAATACATTTTTTTTAGAGGAAAACATTGAAAATTTAGAGGAAGTTATTATTGTTCAGGATATTGAGGAGATAGATATTAAAAAACCAATAATGAGTTTAAATATTTTATCAAATCAAACCATAAAACAAACTCCAGTTTTATTTGGAGAATCTGATTTATTAAAAACAATACAATTACTTCCTGGAGTGTCAAATGCTGGGGAAGGAACTGGCGGTTTTAATGTTCGAGGTGGTGCTGCTGATCAAAATTTAATTTTGTTTGATGAAGCCATAATATATAGCTCATCTCACTTATTTGGTCTCTTTTCTATTTTTAATTCTGATGCTATAAAAGAAATTAAACTTTTCAAAGGTGGTATACCCTCTTCATACGGAGGGAGACTTTCTTCAGTTTTAGATGTATATCAAAAAGATGGAAATAGTAAAGAACACAAATTAAGTGGGGGGATTGGTCTAATTTCAAGTAGATTATTAGGAGAAGGTCCAATCAAAAAAAACAAGGGCTCTTATTTAATAGCCACTAGAGGTTCTTACGCACACCTTTTTTTAAAATTTACGGACATTGAAAATATTGCCTATTTTTATGATATTAATACAAAATTAAATTATAAACTAGATAAAAATAATACCCTATATTTTTCAGGATACTTTGGTAGAGATAAATTTAAACTTAGTAACACATTTTCTAATACATACGGGAATTCCACTTTTAACTTAAGGTGGAATCATCTAATTAACGAAAAAACATTTTCTAATACTTCTTTAATCTTTAGCGATTACTACTATGGTTTGACTCTAAACTTCGTTGGGTTTGATTGGAACTCGGGAATTAAAAATTTAAACATTAAGTTTGATTTGAAAAATTATTTTTCCAACAAAATACAATTCAACTATGGATTAAATTCTATTTATTATGAGTTTAATCCTGGAAAAATTAGTCCAATTAACCAATCAGGAATTAATTTTACAATACTTGAAAGAAAGTTTGCTTTAGAAAATGCAGCTTATTTTGATGTAGTTCATAAAGCCTCTACAAAAATATCTCTTCGCTATGGTTTTAGAATTAATCAGTTCTTAAGATTCAAACAAAATGGTCTTAACAGTTATTTAAATGACAATCCTGTAACTTTTGATCAAGAACTTGGTATTTATAAGGAGGCTGAAATAATTGGAGATTACCTAAATCCCGATAATTCTAAAACCATTAAATCTTTTTATAATTTTGAGCCAAGATTTAATTTATCCTATAATTTTAAAAATCAATCCATTAAAGCTAGTTACAATAGATTGAATCAATATATTCATTTAATATCTAATACCAATGCACCTGCCCCATTAGACGTTTGGGCCCCTAGTGGACCATATTTAAAGCCTCAAAAATTAGATCAGTGGGCATTAGGTTATCATTCACAATTAAAAAATAGTAATAAATTAGAAACAGAAGTTTTTTATAAAAAAATTAAAAACAGACTCGATTATATTCCAGGCGCTGATTTAGTTGCTAATGCAGCTGTAGAAAGAATCTTATTGGCCGGAAAAGCCAGGGCATATGGATTAGAGTTTTTATTTAAAAAAAATAAAGGAAGACACAATTATTGGCTTGCATATACAATTTCTAAATCTGAACAAAAAACAAATGGAAGAAACTCAGTTGAAACTGGAATTAATATGGGAAAATGGTATAACACAGGTTATGATAAGACTCATGATTTTAGTTTTGTCTCAAATTTTAAGTTGAATAAAAAATTAACTTTTAATACTAATTTTATTTTTCAGACGGGTCAACCAATTAATTATCCTACTGGGCAATATACTTACATGGATCTAATTATACCAAATTATGGGGAACGTAATTCCAATAGACTTCCAAACTACCATAGGCTGGATGTATCTCTAACTCTAATTTCTAATAAGAATAAAAAAAGAGATTATAAAAGTGAATGGGTATTTGGCTTTTATAATATCTATAACAGAGACAATGCAAATTCCATATCGTTTAAGCAAAATGATAAAACATTGAAAAATGAAGCAATTCAATTATCAATTTTCGGAATTGTTCCAAGTGTATCTTATAATTTTAAATTTTAAATGAAAAAATATTTTTTTTGTACAATAATTATAATTTTATATAGCTGTGAAAAAGTTATAAATATCGAAGCAGATTATTCTGATGAAAGAATTGTTTTCGATGCATCAATTTTTAAGAATATTAATGAAGATTTTGCCACTGCTGTGGTAACAGTTAGTAAAACTGCTCCATATTTTGGAGAAAACAACACTATAATAGAAAATGCAAATGTTTATATTAAAACTAAAAATGGAAATATTGATTTAGATTTTGATACAAAACATAAATATTACACAAACACAATCGATTACATAAATTTTAAAGAAAATTATGAGTTCTTTGTTAAGTTCGGCAATGAAAATTATTATTCAACTGAAAAATTAATAAAAATTTCAGGTATTGAATCTGTGGTGTTTGGAGATAGAAAATCACTCAATAAAGATGAGATAGAATTACTAATTACCTTTACCGATCCTAAAGAAATTGGTGATTTTAATCTCTGGAAATTTGGTCCAAAAGGAGAGGCAAATACATACGATTATCTAGTGTCAAGAGACCTTTACACTAATGGAAATCAATTCACTTTTTCTTTTTTTATTGATAAAACAAAATATTTTAAAAATGATAAGTTTGTTAACATAGAAATGACAGGATTAACTGAAGAAGGTTTTAATTATCTTAATATATTAACAGCTCAAGCCGGAGCGCAAAATGGTAGACCATTCTCGTCTGCCAGTGCAATTATCAGAGGAAATATTACAAACCAATCAAATCCTGAAAAATTTCCTTTGGGGTTCTATAGAGTTTCAGAATTTGATTATTTTAGATTATCAAAGGAAGATGCTCCAGATGGACTTTTTGATTAAAAAATGATTAATGAGTTTCGAAAAAATAACCGAATCAGATTCTAATTATGATAACTTGGAAAAGAAGTCAGTAGATAGACTTTTAAAAATTATAAATTTAGAAGATCAAACCGTAGCAATTTCCGTAAAAAAAGTAATACCTAAAATTAATAAGCTTATTACAAAAGCAGTAGCCCAAATAAAAAATAGAGGAAGACTTTTTTATATTGGTTCAGGCACTAGTGGAAGGCTTGGTGTAGTTGATGCTTCAGAGTGCCCTCCGACCTTCGGAGTAAGTTCTGAATTAGTTACAGGAATTATAGCAGGAGGAGATAAAGCAATAAGAAAAAGTGTTGAAAATGCTGAGGATGAACCTAATCAAGGCTGGAAAGATCTTGTAAAATACAACATATCAACGAATGATTTTGTTATTGGAATTGCTGCATCTGGAACTACACCTTATGTACTAGGTGCGATAGAGAATTGTAATAAAAATAAAATCCCAACAGGTTGCATAACATGCAATCCAGGGAGTCCAATTTCTAAAATATCTAACTATCCAATTGAAGTTGCCGTTGGGCCTGAGGTAATAACTGGAAGTTCCAGAATGAAAGCCGGAACAGCTCAGAAATTAATTTTAAATATGATTTCTACGACTGTAATGATTAAAATGGGACGAGTGAAAGGAAATAAAATGATTGATATGCAGCTTTCTAATAAAAAACTTGTTAACAGAGCTACTTTAATGTTAATGACTCAATTAAATATTACTGAAAAAAAAGCCAAATTACTTTTAAGTGAATATAAAAGTGTAAGAAATGCTATTAAAAATTTTTAAAAATGAAATCTAATCTTTTTAAAAAAGGGTTAAAAAATATTTTTTTATCACTTTTTTTAATGTTTGTTGGACCAACCCTTCTTTTTCAATCTTTTAAAAACCAAAATCATCCTTGGTTTGAAGGAGTATTAATAATAAGTCTAATTCTATGTCTTTTATCTATTTTTATTGGGTTCATAGGATTAAAAAATATTATGAGTTCTATTTTTAAAAAAGAAGACAGTAATGTTGTTAAGTAAATCAATGATATTATCTTTACAATTATAATTAATTAAGTAAATGATTGAAATTACTTTTCCAGATGGAGCAACAAGGTCCTACAAAATAAATTCAAGTCCTTATGAAATAGCGTCTTCAATAAGTGAAGGTTTAGCTAGAAACATAATATCCGCAAATTTTAATAACAAGACCATAGAAACATCCACAAAGCTTAAAAAAAGTGGAAAGCTTATTTTTTATACATGGAATGATTCAGAGGGTAAAAAAGCTTTTTGGCACTCTTCTGCGCATGTTCTAGCTCAAGCTCTTGAAAATTTTTACCCAGGGATTAAACTCACGATTGGACCCGCAATTTCAAATGGTTTTTATTACGATGTTGATTTTGGAAATCATGTGATGTCAGAAAAAGATTTTCCAGAAATTGAAAAAAAGATGATAGAAATTTCAAGAAATAAACATGTGTTTGAACTAGAATCAAAATCAAAAAAAGAAGCACTTGATTATTACAAAAAGAAAGAAAATCAATATAAAATTGAGTTAATAAATAATTTAGATGATGGGACTATAACTTTTTGTAACCACGATAATTTCTCAGATTTATGCAGAGGAGGTCATATTCCTAATACTGGGCTAATAAAAGCAGTAAAATTATTAAGTGTTGCTGGTGCCTATTGGAAAGGAGATCAGAACAACAAACAACTAACAAGAGTTTACGGGATTTCATTTCCCAAGCAAAAGGAACTTACTCAACACCTTTCTCTTTTGGAGGAAGCAAAAAAAAGAGACCATAGAAAATTGGGGAAACAATTGGAACTTTTTACTTTTTCAACCAAAGTTGGACAAGGGTTACCTCTTTGGCTTCCAAAAGGTGCTGAGCTAAGAGAAAGATTAGAAGCCTTTCTTAAAAAAGCACAAAAGAAAGCAGGATATCAACAAGTTATTTCTCCACACATTGGAAATAAAGAACTCTATGAAACTTCAGGTCATTATCAAAAGTATGGTGAAAGTAGTTTTCAACCTATTTCCACACCAGCTGATGGAGAAGAATTTCTTTTAAAACCAATGAATTGCCCGCACCACTGTGAAATGTTTAATGCTAAACAGTGGAGTTATAAGGAACTTCCTGTTAGATATGCAGAATTTGGGACAGTTTACAGATATGAACAAAGTGGAGAGCTTCACGGTTTAACAAGAGTGAGAGGGTTTACTCAAGATGATGCGCATATTTTTTGCACTCAAGATCAACTAAATTCAGAATTTAAAAATGTAATAGATCTTGTTTTATATGTTTTTAATTCTTTAGGTTTTGAAAATTTTACAGCTCAAATATCACTGAGAGATCCTAATAATAAACAAAAATACATCGGAACTGATGAAGTTTGGAACACCGCAGAACAAGCTATTATAAATGCGACAAATGAGAAGGGTATTAATTACAAAATTGAATATGGTGAAGCCGCTTTCTATGGTCCTAAACTCGACTTTATGGTAAAAGATGCTCTTGGACGAGAATGGCAATTGGGAACCATTCAAGTTGATTATAATCTTCCTGAAAGATTTGATTTGAGCTATGTTGATAGCGAAAATAATACCAAACGTCCTGTAATGATTCATAGAGCTCCGTTTGGTAGTATGGAAAGGTTCATAGCAATTTTGATTGAACACACTGGTGGGAATTTTCCTTTATGGTTGACTTCCAATCAGATAAAACTAATTCCTGTTGGAGAAAAACATAAAAAATACACTGAAAAAGTTTTAAAATTACTAGAAAATGACGAAATTCGCGCACTCGCAGATTTTAGAAATGAAACTGTTAGTAAAAAAATAAGAGAAGCTGAATTAGAGAAAATTCCCTTCATGATTATTATTGGAGATGAAGAAGAAAAAAGTAATATTTTTTCAGTTAGAGGTCATGGTGGTAATGATTTTGGAAATAAAAATATTAAAGAATTAATAAATTTTATAACTCAAGAATCAAAAAAAACAATAAAAGATTTTAATTAACTTAAATTTACAGCTATAGCAATTCGAAGAAAAAGAAGCAGACAACCTGCTAGAATAATTAAACAAAATCCTCATAAAATTAATGAGGATATTAGAGCTAACGAAATAAGATTAGTTGGTGATAACGTAGATGTTGGAATATATAATCTTAATAAGGCACTACAAATTGCCAAAGAATTAGAGTTAGATCTTGTAGAAATATCTCCCAAAGCAACACCACCGGTTTGTAAAGTAATGGAATACAAGAAATTTCTATATGAACAAAAGAAAAGAGAGAAAATAATCAAATCCAAATCAACAAAAGTAATTGTTAAAGAAATTAGATTTGGTCCCAACACAGATCAGCACGACTATGAGTTCAAGAAAAAACATGGTATTAAATTTTTAAAAGAAGGAGCAAAACTTAAAGCTTTTGTTTTTTTTAAGGGAAGGTCAATAATTTTTAAAGAAAAAGGTCAGATATTATTATTAAAATTAGCCCAAGAACTAGAAGAATATGGAAAAGTTGAGTCATTACCTACCATGGAAGGAAAAAAAATGATTATGTTTGTGGCCCCTAAGAAATAAAAATTAATTAAGAAGATATTAGCTATGCCTAAAATGAAAACAAAATCCAGTGCTAAAAAAAGATTTAAAGTAACTGGAACAGGTAAAATAAAGAGAAAACACGCTTTCAAAAGCCATATTTTAACTAAAAAATCGAAAAAAAGAAAATTGGCTCTTACTCATTCGACTTTAGTTCATGAAAGTGATAGTGATAACATAAAAAAACAATTACGTTTAAAGTAACGGTTTAAAAGTCAAATTTAACCAAGAAAAAGGCCAAAAGTTCACTACGTGACGCCTAATCTAAAAAATAAAAAATTATGCCAAAATCAGTAAATTCAGTAGCATCAAGAAAAAGAAGAAAAAAAATTCTTAAACAAGCAAAAGGATATTTTGGAAGGAGAAAAAACGTTTGGACTGTTGCAAAAAATGCAGTAGAAAAAGGGTTAACATATGCATACAGGGATAGAAAAAATAAAAAAAGAACTTTTAGAGCTTTGTGGATTACTAGAATAAATGCAGGAGCCAGATTACATGGCTTGTCTTATTCAGAACTAATGGGTAAATTAAAGCAAAACAATATAGATATTAACAGAAAGGTTCTTGCAGATTTGGCAATGAACAATCCTGAAGCATTTTCAGATATTGTTAAAAAAGTTAAGTAAACTAGAACGGTATATCTTCTCCATCCTCTGCCCTGTATGTTCCACTTTCAAATGCTTGATCTGGATTAATCTTAGGACTTTCTTGGTTTATTTTTGATTGATATTCAAAAGGTGAATCGAAGTTATCAATATTTTCAAATTTACCCAGGTTGGAAATAAACTTAAGTCTTATATTGCTCAAACCACCATTTCTATGCTTGGCTACTATAAATTCTGCTTGACCAGTTGATGGTGTTCTTTCCTCATCATCCCATTCATCAATTTTATAATATTCAGGTCTATAAATAAACGAAACAATATCCGCATCTTGTTCAATAGCACCAGACTCTCTTAAATCAGAAAGAATAGGTCTTTTACTTCCTCCTCGTGTTTCAACCGCCCTTGATAACTGAGATAATGCTATTACTGGAACATTCAGCTCTTTAGCTAATGCTTTTAAGTTTCTTGAAATAGTGGAAATTTCTTGTTCTCTATTTCCATTTTTATTACTACCACCAGCTGTCATTAATTGTAAATAATCAATAACTATCAGTTTAATCCCATATTGAGAGGATAATCTTCTAGCTTTTGCTCTTAAATCAAAAATTGATAAAGAGGGAGTGTCATCTATATATAAAGGAGCATTTTCCAATGAAGATACTTTAACATTTAATTGCTCCCACTCAAATTTTTCTAAATTACCTGTTCTAAGCTTCTCAGAGGACAAACCAGTTTCAGAAGAAATTAATCTTGTTATAAGTTGAATTGAAGACATTTCTAATGAAAAAAATGCGACAGGAATATTTTTTGCTACAGCCATGTTTCTAGCCATTGATAAAGTTAGAGCAGTTTTTCCCATTCCAGGTCTTGCGGCAATTATTACAAGGTCACTGGGCTGCCAACCTGATGTGAGCTTATCAACATCAGAAAAACCTGAGGGGACTCCACTTAAGCCGTCTTTGTTAGAAATTTCTTCAATTTTCTTTTTCGCCTGTATTACTAAACTTTGAGCAGTTTCAGTAGATTTTTTAATATTACCTTGGGTTACATCATACAATTTAGATTCAGCAGTATCTAAAAGATCAAAAACATCTTGTGTTTCATCATAAGAATCTTCAATAATTTCTGTAGATATCTTTATTAAACTTCGCTGAATATATTTTTGTAAAATAATTCTTGCATGATACTCAATATGAGCAGATGAAGAAACTTTTTGAGTTAACTGAACTAAATAGTAATCTCCCCCTACCTTATCCAGTCTTCCCTCAGACTTTAACTTTGACGATACTGTCAACAAGTCAATCGGTTCTGTATTTTCAAACAATTTAACAATAGCTTCAAAAACGAACTGATGAGCTTCCTTATAAAAAGCATAAGGGTGTAAAATATCAATTACTGCATCAACACCTTTTTTATCAATCATCATAGCACCCAAAACAACCTCTTCTAAATCTAAAGCCTGGGGAGGAATTTTGCCCCTTTCAAAAGAAACAACTGAGGGGGATTTGTTAACTCGTTCAAAAAGAGGTTTAGGTTTTTCCATTAAGCTAACTTAATAAAACATAACACCAGAGAATAATATTAAAAGTAATTATAACGAACAATTTTTGTTAACAACGAAAAAAAAAATGTTGATATCTAGAAAATTAAGAATTATAAACGCCCATCGAAGTAAACTTTTTCATTCTCTCTTCAACCAAAACATCTAAATCTTTAGTCTTTAATATGTCGTATGAATTTAAAATAGCGTTTTTTACATTTAAAAATGTCTTTTCTCTATCTCTATGAGCACCTCCGAGTGGTTCAGAAATGATTTTGTCAATTAAATTATTTTTTTTCATATCGTGTGGAGTTAATTTTAAAGCTTCGGCAGCATTTTCCTTAAAATCCCAACTTCTCCATAAAATTGATGAACATGATTCCGGTGAAATAACAGAATACCAAGTGTTCTCAAGCATCATTACAGAATCTCCTATACCAATTCCTAAAGCACCTCCGGAAGCACCCTCACCAATAACAATACAAATTATTTGAGTTTTAAGTTTAAACATTTCAAATAAATTTTTAGCAATTGCTTCACCTTGTCCTCTTTCTTCAGCTTCCAAACCAGGATAAGCTCCAGGTGTATCAATTAATGTAATTATAGGAATATTGAATTTTTCAGCAGACTTCATTAATCTGAGGGCTTTTCTATATCCCTCAGGATTTGCCATTCCAAAGTTGCGGTATTGTCTGGTTTTTGTATTATATCCTTTTTGTTGGCCAATAAACATGTATGACTGGTCATTAATTTTTCCTAAACCTCCTATCATCGCTTTATCGTCTCTTATATTTCTATCACCATGAAGCTCTAAAAAAGTATTATTTGTTAAGGCTTTAATGTAATCGAGTGTATATGGACGAGATGGGTGTCTTGATAATTGTACACGTTGCCATGGTGTAATATTTTTATATATCTGTTTTTTAGTTTCTTGAATTTTATTAGTTAATTTCTTACATGTTTGAGAAACATCAATATCACTCTTATCGCCAATTAATTTACATTCAATTAATTGATCTTCTAGATCTTTTAAGGGAGTTTCGAAATCTAAATATTCCATAAATTTAAAATCTTATCAAATATAAAATAATAAACTACACTATTTCTATTTTTGACGAATCTTCAAAATACCATTTAAAATAACTGCTAAAAAAATAAAACTAAATCCCATATAAAATTGATATGACATATTTTTTGATTCATTTAAAAATAGGCTAGCTAATAATATTCCATAAATAGGCTCCATATTAATTGACAACATCAAAGAGTAGGGTGATAAATGTTTCATAACGTCTACTGAAACAACAAAAGCGTATGCAGTACAAATAGTTCCTAAAATTAAAAGCCACAAGAAATCATTATTTTTCAAAACAAATAATTCTGTATTAAAATCATTACTCAATATTAGTATAAATGATAATGTGATAAAACCACCCAGTAGTTCATAGAGTGAAATTGTATACGAAGAAGCTTG
Source organism: Flavobacteriaceae bacterium (assembly GCA_029248455.1). GTDB lineage: Bacteria > Bacteroidota > Bacteroidia > Flavobacteriales > Flavobacteriaceae > MAG-121220-bin8. The sequence goes on along the minus strand of JAQWJH010000042.1, from coordinate 29,382 downwards.
ACCAACTAACTTTCCGTTAATCAATGTAAATAAAACACTAAAAATTACAGAAATTAGAGAATAAATTATCCCCTCCATATATTTAAATTGAGTTTTGAAAATTATTGCAGTTCCTAATACAACCAACAAACCGAAAAAAACCTCATAAAATATTATTTTTTTCTTGTAAAATAAAGGTTCCAAAAAAGATGTCATAAATGCTCCTAAAGATAAAATAGATAAGGTAATAGAAACATTTGAAGCTTTTATGGCTTTAAAAAAAAACACCCAATGTAATGAGATTAAAATTCCACAGAATAATAATTTTAAAAAAAGCGGTTTTGGAATAATTAACTTTTTCTTTAATAATGGTAGTATAATCAATAGACACATTACCGCTATTAACATTCTATACCAAACTAAACTCAATGAGCTAATTGAAATTAATGAACCAAGGATAGCTGTAAATCCGAAAACAAAAACAATAAAATGAAAATGAATTAAACTTTTAATTTTATTTTTTTGCATATTTTAAAAAATAAATTGCTAAAAAAAGAAAAATAAAATTTGGTATCCATGCACCTAAAAATGGGTTAAGACCTGATTTACTAACCATTACAGAAAAAAACTTATCAAAAAAAACAAATGTGAAAGCTGTAATTATTCCAAAAGCTAAGTTTACACCCATACCCTCTCTTCTTTTAAAAGAGGAAGTTGAAACTGCCAAAAGGGTTAGTATAAATGTCGATAATGGAAGACTCCATCTTTTATGTCGTACCAATAAATGATTATTTATTAAAGGAGACCCACTTTCTTTTTCTTGTTGAATAAATTTATTTAGTTCAAAAAAATTCTGAGTTTCAGCCATATAATTTACTGAGGATAACTCATTTATTTTAAAAGAAAAAACAGTGTCTAAAATTTTCTTTGATTCAATAAATTCTGCATCATTCTTGAAACTTCTTTTAAAATAATCAGTTAGTCTATAGATTGAATCATCCTCAATCCAGCGTATGTTTCGTGCACTAATTTTAAATTGTAAATCATTACCCTCAAAATGCTCGTAAGAAAAGTCATAAGCTAATTCTCTTGTTGGATTGTAACTACTTACGTAAACAAAATCATTCTCGTCAACTTGTTTGTATATTTTGGAGGTCACTCTCGATTTTTTATTTTTTTTTAAATATTTATATGAAAACTCATTGTAGCTTTTATTTTTTTCGGGAACAATAAACATTCCTGAGAAAAAAGCAAGTATAGCTACAATTAAAGCACCCAGCATAAATGGTTTTAAATATCTATTAAAAGATATTCCTGAACTTAAAATAGCTATTACTTCTGAGTTACTAGCAATTTTAGATGTAAACCAAATTACTGAAAGAAAAACAAAAAGTGGGTATAGTGTATTTCCAAAATACCAAACAAAATCAATGTAATAATCAATAATTTCTTCAAGCGGAACATCAAATTCTTTGAATTTATCAATTTTTTCAGAGACATCTACCAGTATTCCAATAGGAATAAATAAAAAAAGCATGGTAAAAAAAGTGCTCAAGTATTTTACAATAATATACCTATCTAAAATTTTCACTTTTATAATCTTTTATTCATTCTTTTTACCATACCAACTTTCCAATCTTTAAAAGTTCCATCAATAATTTTATTTCGAGCTTCTTTAACGAGCCACAAATAAAATGATAAATTATGTATTGTTGCGATTTGCCTTCCCAATGCTTCTTTAGTTGAAAATAAATGTCTTAAATAGGCTTTAGAATAGTTGACATCAACAAACGAATAGTTATCGGAATCAATAACTTCAAAATTATCTTTCCATTTTTCATTTTTAATATTAATGGTTCCATTTGCAGTAAATAACATTCCGTTTCTTGCATTTCTTGAGGGCATAACACAATCAAACATATCAACTCCAAGAGCTATATTTTCTAATAAATTAATCGGAGTACCAACTCCCATTAAGTACCTTGGTTTATCCTCAGGTAGAATGTCACATACAACTTGTGTCATTTCATACATTTCATCAGCTGGTTCTCCAACTGACAGACCACCAATTGCATTACCCTTTGCTCCAATATTGGTAATAAAGTCAGCAGATTCGGCTCTCAAATCTTTGAAAGTACTGCCTTGAACAATTGGAAATAAAGTTTGATCATAGTCATAAACAGACGGGTATTTATTGAATTCTTTAATGCATCTTTTTAACCATCTATGAGTCATATTCATAGATTTTTTAGCATAATTATATTCACAAGGATAAGGAGTGCATTCGTCAAATGCCATTATTATATCTGCTCCAATTTTTTTCTGAATTTTAATAGCTTTTTCAGGTGAAAAAAAATGATATGAACCATCAATGTGTGATTTAAACTCTACTCCTTCTTCATTAATTTTTCTATTATTGGACAAAGAATAAACTTGATACCCCCCACTATCTGTCAAGATGTTTCTATCCCAATTCATGAATTTATGAATTCCCCCTGCTTTTTCAATAATTTTTTCACCGGGACGTAAATAAAGATGATAGGTGTTTCCTAGAATTATATCAGGGTTGACTTCTTGCTTTAAGTCTCTTTGATGAACACCTTTTACAGTAGCAGAAGTGCCAACAGGCATAAAAATAGGAGTATGAATTAATCCATGATCAGTTTTTATTGTCCCAGCTCTTGCTTTTGAGTTTGGATCTTTTGAGTCTAGATTAAAAATCATATTCTAAATAGTCAAATATAATCAACTTAATAAACAAAAAAACATTACAAATTGTTAATTAATAATGTATTTAAACATTTAAAATAACTTGTTCATTATTAGGATATATTTAATTTTATAAAGTTAAATCATCATCACATAATGAATATAAATTTAAACGATATTACCACTCAAGTTAGAAGAGATATTTTAAGAATGGTTCATCAGGTAAATTCAGGACACCCAGGCGGATCCCTTGGATGTACTGAATTTCTCATTGCACTTTATTTTAAAATAATGAAAATTAATTTAGAGTTTGATATGGATGGTGTTAAAGAAGATTTGTTTTTTCTTTCTAACGGTCACATATCCCCAGTTTTTTATAGTGTTCTCGCCAGAAGAGGATATTTTCCTGTTTCAGAACTAAAAACTTTTAGAAAGCTCAATTCAAGATTACAAGGTCATCCTACTACCCACGAAGGTCTTCCTGGAATTAGAATTGCTAGTGGTTCACTTGGACAAGGCCTGTCGGTATCAATTGGAGCAGCCTTATCAAAGAAATTGAACAAAGATGAAAGTTTAATATTCACCTTATTAGGTGATGGTGAGCTGCAAGAAGGACAAAATTGGGAAGCAATTATGTTTGCTGCTGCAAAAAAAGTAGATAACATAATTGTAACTATTGATCTTAACGGTAAACAAATTGATGGTTCTACTGATGATGTATTGCCAATGGGAAGTTTAAACGAAAAATTCCAATCGTTTGGGTGGAAAGTTTTAGAAATTAAAGAGGGAAATAATTTAGAAAAAATTTTAGAGACCTTAACTCACGCAAAATCTATTACAAAAAAATCTAAACCCATTGTTATATTAATGTATACCGAAATGGGTAATGGAGTAGATTTCATGATGAATACGCATGCTTGGCATGGGGTTGCTCCCAATGATGAACAATTAAAAAATGCATTAAACCAAAATCCTGAAACTCTGGGAGATTATTAAATAAATTTATATGACAAAATTCACTGACTTAGGCAAAAAAGATACAAGATCTGGTTTTGGAGATGGTCTTACAGAGCTTGGTAGAACTAACAATGATGTAGTTGCACTTTGCGCCGATTTAACAGGTTCTTTAAAAATGAATGAATTCAAAAAAGAAAATCCTGAAAGATTTATTCAAGTAGGAATAGCTGAGGCAAATATGATGGGGATAGCTGCCGGGTTAACAATTGGAGGGAAAATTCCATTTACTGGAACATTTGCAAATTTTTCAACTGGAAGAGTTTATGATCAAATACGTCAGTCAATTGCATATTCAAATAAAAATGTTAAAATATGTGCTTCTCATGCTGGAATAACACTAGGAGAGGATGGTGCAACCCATCAAATATTGGAAGATATCGGACTAATGAAAATGTTACCAGGAATGACAGTTATTAACACATGTGACTATAATCAAACAAAGGCGGCTACTATTGAAATTGCAAAATACAAAGGACCTGTTTATTTAAGATTCGGAAGACCTAAAGTCCCTAATTTTACAAATGAAAAAGAAAAATTTCAAATAGGAAAAGGAATATTAATGCAAGAAGGAGAGGATGTAACAATTGTTGCAACTGGTCACTTGGTTTGGCAAGCATTAAAAGCTGGTGAGGAATTAAAAAAAATTGGAATTAGTGCAGAAATTATTAATATTCACACAATCAAGCCCCTCGATTCAAAAATAATATTGAATTCTGTAGCTAAGACAGGTTGTTTAATTTCGGCTGAAGAACATAATTATTATGGAGGTTTAGGTGAAAGCATTTCAAGAGTATTAGCACAAAACAACCCAGTACCTCAAAATTTTATTGCCACAAATGATACTTTTGGAGAATCTGGAACACCAGAACAATTAATGGAAAAGTATGGACTTAACTCACAATCAATCATTAAATCCGCATCTGAAATAATTAAAAGAAAATAGTCGTTGAAAAAAATATTTTTTTATTTTTTTATTTTTATTTCATTACACAATTATGGTCAGTCTTTTTCATTTGAATACGGATTAAAAGCTGGAATAAATTTTAATAATCAATTAAATATAACTTCCAACATAGAATCGATTTCAAATACTTCAAATATTTTTGAAACTCGCAAGGGACATCATTTTGGGGGTTTTTTAAAATTATCGTTTAAAGATTTTTATTTAAAACCCGAAATAAATTATTCTCAAATAAAAAATAATTATGACATTCCTAACGTTTCTATTAAAACAGAAAATATTGTAACTAATTTTAATCAAAATAAAATTGATATCCCAGTATTAATTGGATATAATATTTTTAATCAATTAAGTGTTTTCACAGGGCCAAGATTTGAATTTGTAAAAAATGTTGACTTTGAAAGTTTCGATATTAATGATTTAAAAAATGACTACAGAATAGGTCTGCAATTTGGAATTGGATTAAAAATTTCCAAATTCGAAATTGATATTAGAGTTGAAAGAGGATTTGAAAAAAATGAAATTAAATATATGAAAGAGAATGCGGGAATAAAAAATCAATTCATAACCTCAAAGGGAAAACTATATTTATTAGCAATATCTTATTACTTGTAGGATATTAATCATTGTCTAAATAATCAGGGGTACCATCTCCATCAGTATCATCTGGAATACCATTACCATCAGTGTCATATTCATCTTTTGTTAAAACACCATCACCATCATCATCTGGGTCCAAGTAGTTAGGTGTGTTGTCAGCATCTGTATCATCATCCCTAAAAATATGATTGCCATCTAAATCTTCATTAATTGAATTAACTCCATCACCATCGTGATCAGTCGTATTAAGAGTGTTTAAATTGATTTGAAAAATCAAAGGAGAGTAAGCTGGAATTGTAACACTAGCTCTATTATAATACCCAAGACCTGAGGGCATAATAACAAATCCTATTCCAAAATTTTCAAAACCATATGTTCCATTACTATTAACATTAATATCACCTCTTTTTAATAAAGCAGTAAACTCTTGAAATCCGCGGACGACAGATGTTTGGTCTAACCAGGTAGGTAATTTTCTAGAATCAAAGGTGCTTTTATTGAGAATCATTCCTTTGTATGAAACAAAAACTGAATCGGCAACCGTAGGATTAGCTCCATTACCATTTCTATTAATTACATAGTATAAATTGTGAGGAACGATATCATCGTTTTCGTCAACAATATCGATAGACATGGTAGTGACCTGATTAAATAAGGGTATTTTATCAGCGTTATCCCCTGATATAGTGTCAATGATTAATTCTGTAGTTTCATTAGAACTTAATTTCACAAAATCTTGATAATTATAAAAATGTGTTTGCAAAAAATCAATTATAGAATCATTTTCAATAGCATACTGACTTGCGATTGGCTCGGCAGGAACAGTTTCAATAGCATCTGACGGGTCTTTTGAACAAGAATAAATTATTACCAGTAACAGTAGATTAAAAAAAATTACTTTAACAAAATTTTTCATGTTCAAATAAATATGGCGCAAGATACAATTTTCTTATATTTTAGATAAAAAATAATATAGATATTAAAATAATGAGAATAGATCAGTTTTTATGGTTTTCAAGAATTTTTAAATCAAGAACAATTGCTTCAAATGCCTGTAAGAAAGGTCATATAAAAAAGAATTCTAAATCACTAAAACCCTCTGATGAAGTTTATCCTAATATGACGATAAATGTCAAAAAAAATCAAATTAATTACACCTACACCATAAAAGATTTACCTAATTCAAGAGTTGGAGCTAAAATAGTCAACCTTTATATTGATAATATTACTCCAAATTCTGAAATTAATAAAAAGGAAATTATTAATCTAAATAAAAATAATTTTAAGTATGATGGTAAACCTAGTAAAAAAGACAGAAGAGATTTAAAAAATTATTTAAATGACTAACTTTAATTATACTAACAAAAAAAATTGAAAAAAACACAAAAAATTTTAGAGCAAGATCAAATTGATAAGATTGTTAAAAGGATTGCATATCAAATATTGGAAAATAATAGTGAGGAATTAGAAATTTTCTTAATAGGAATTAAAAATAACGGATATATTTTAGCTGAATTAATTTATCATCAATTAAAACACATTTCTAATTTGAATATCACACTTTATTCAATTCAAATAAACAAAAAAGATCCATTAAAAGGCATTGAACATAATTTTGATTTAAAAAAAATGAAGAATAAATCAATTGTTTTAATTGATGATGTTTTAAATTCAGGAAGAACACTACTATATGGTGTCAAATTTTTATTAGATATTCCTTTGTCAAATTTTAATACTGCTGTGTTAATAGACAGAAATCATAAAAAATATCCAATAAAAATAGATTTTAAAGGGATTTCATTATCCACTTCTATTGAGGAAAATGTGAGTGTTATTTTTGAAAAAAATAATGCCTTTGCTATTATTAACTAATAATGGCGATTATTTCATTTGAAATTTCCTCAATTTTTTTTTCTCTAGCATATATTTTGTGGGCAGCCATGTTATAAAACTTTGTTCTTTCAAATATATGTTTGGAAACAAACTCTTTTATTTGACTTAAAGAACTAAAATGAGAAATTAAAGGTCTACTATCTTTTTCTAGATAAAGCCTTTTTGATAGTATTTCATTGGGTGTATTTAAAAAGAAAACATTTTTTGAGTTACTATTGATTAAATTCATATTATTAAAATAACATGGTGTACCGCCACCCAAAGAAATAATAGAAGTTTCTGAGGAATTTAAAGTTTCAATCAAAATTTTATTTTCTATTTTTCTAAATTCAACCTCTCCTTTAGATTTAAAAATATTAGAAATCGTCATATCCTCACTTCTTTCAATAATTTCATCGAGATCTATAAATTTTAAGTTAGTTTGTTTTTCCAAGTATTTACCCACTGAAGATTTTCCACAGGCCATATATCCTAAGATAATTATGTGAGAGTTTATAGGAGTTTTATTTTTTTTCAAATCATTCAAACTGTAATAACAAATTTATAAGAAATTCTCTTTGAATAATAAATTTATTGAGCCTATATTTGCAGCCATTAAATTTAACTTAAGATTTGGTAGCTCAGCTGGTAGAGCATCTCCCTTTTAAGGAGAGGGTCCTGGGTTCGAACCCCAGCCAAATCACTAAGACCTGGTAGCTCAGCTGGTAGAGCATCTCCCTTTTAAGGAGAGGGTCCTGGGTTCGAGCCCCAGCCAGGTCACTTCCTAATTTTGCGCACGTGGCGGAATTGGTAGACGCGCTAGGTTGAGGGCCTAGTGGGAGTTAATCCCGTGGAGGTTCAAGTCCTCTCGTGCGCACAAACATTAAATTTAATGAGTAAAAAAATTTCAATTATCGGTTCTGGGTTTTCTTCTCTAGCTTCAGCCTGTTATTTAGCAAAACAAGGTTATGACGTTTCGGTTTTTGAAAAAAATAATTCCCTAGGTGGAAGAGCAAGACAATTTAAAAAAGAAGGATTTACTTTTGATATGGGTCCGAGCTGGTATTGGATGCCTGATGTATTTGATAAGTTTTTCAATGATTTTGGAAAAAAAACATCTGATTACTATACCCTAAAAAAATTAAATCCAGCATACAAAGTGTTTTTTGGTAAAAACGATTTTATAGAAATAGAAGATTCTTTAGAAAAGATCAAAAAAGTTTTTGAAAAACACGAAAAAGGTAGCTCTATTGCGTTAGAAAAATTCATGGCAATTGCAAAAGACAATTATGCAATAGCTGTAACTGATCTTTTATACAAAATGCCCGGATTAAGCCCCCTTGAGTTAATAACAAAAAAAACAGTATTAAAAGCAGGTTCATTTCTAAGTAATATAAGAAAAGAGGTAAGAAAAAGATTTAAAAACAAAAAACTTAGATTACTTCTTGAATTTCCAGTTTTGTTTCTTGGTGCTAAATCTTCAAATACTCCAGCCTTTTATAGTTTTATGAACCATGCTGATTATGGTTTAGGAACATGGCAACCAACAAATGGTTTTTACGATGTTGTTTTAGCAATGGTAGACCTTGGCAAATCACTAGGAGTTAAATATTATGTTGACCATGAGGTTACGTTAATAAATATTGTTGAGAAGAAAGTTGATTCCATTACAATAAATAATAAAAAAATAAAAAGTGACATAGTAGTTTCAGGAGCAGATTACGCTCACACAGAAACTCTATTTAGAAATAAATTTCGTCAATATTCAAAAAAATATTGGTCAAAGAGAACATGGGCACCATCGTCTTTATTGTTTTACGTAGGTTTTGATAAAAAACTCAAAAACGTATCTCACCATAATCTATTTTTTGATACTGATATTGACAATCATGCAAAGAATATTTACGATATTTCAAATTGGCCAAAAGACCCCCTATTTTATGCTAATTTCACCTCAATTACCAATCCAAAAACAGCACCAAAGGGCTGTGAAAATGCATTTTTTTTTAATTCCAATTGCAACAAATCTAAATGACAACCATGATACAAGAGAAAAGTATTTTGAAATTATTATTAAAAGATTAGAGAATTTGACTGGTCAAACCCTTAAGAAAAATATCATTTTTAAAACGAGCTATTGTGTAAATGATTTTAAAAAAGATTACAATTCATATGGTGGGAATGCTTATGGATTGGCGAACACACTTTTACAAACTGCTTTTTTAAGACCAAAAATTAAAAGTAAGAAACTTAAAAATTTGTATTTTAGTGGTCAGCTGACTGTTCCAGGCCCTGGTGTGCCACCAGCAATAGTTTCTGGAAAACTTGTCAGTGACTTAATTATTAGTAATGAAAAAACTATTTGACCAAGTTTCTGAAAGTTGCTCTAAGATCGTTACTGAATCTTACAGTACATCATTTACTCTAGCGACAAAAATGTTAGATAGCTCGATCCGACAAGATATTTACAATATATATGGTTTTGTAAGATTTGCAGATGAAATTGTTGATAGCTTTCATAATTATGATAAAAAGGAACTTCTAAATCTTTTTGAAAAAGATTTAAAAAAATCAATTGAAGACAAAATAAGTCTCAATCCTATATTAAATTCTTTTCAAAAAACAATACACAATTATCAAATTGATTATGAATTAGTCGATAGTTTTTTAAAAAGTATGAAACTTGATTTAGATAAAAGTAAATATTTAACAAAAAAAGAATTTGATCAGTATGTCTATGGTTCTGCGGACGTTGTTGGATTGATGTGTCTCAAAGTTTTTGTTAAAGGAAATAATCAGGACTACAATAATTTAAAACCTTATGCAATGTCACTAGGCTCTGCATTTCAAAAAGTTAATTTTTTAAGAGATCTCAAGGCTGATCATGATGGTTTAAATAGAAGTTACTTTCCAAATCTAAATATTGAAGAATTTGATGAAGAGTCAAAACAAATTATTCTCAGTGAAATTGATAAGGATTTTTCTCATGCATTAAAGGGGATTTTTCAACTACCTTCTTCTGCAAAATTTGGTGTATATACAGCCTACAAATATTACCTTAAATTATTAAATAAGTTGCGAAAAACTCCCCCTCTTAAAATAAAATCATCAAGAATAAGAGTTCCAAACTATCAAAAAGTTAATGTTTTGGCTAGATCTTATGTGCGTTACCGATTAAATATTTTATAACTATGGTCACTATTTTATGGATTTTTACTATAACTATTACATTTTGTTTAATGGAAATCGTTGCATGGGCTTCCCACAAGTACATAATGCATGGATTATTATGGTTTTTGCACAAAGATCATCATAAAAAAGATCATAATTCCTGGTTTGAAAGAAATGATTTATTTTTCTTACAGTTTGCAGGCATTAGTGCAATTTTTGTTGTTTTGTGGGGTGAGTACGACTTTTGGTTTGGTCTTCCTATAGCAATTGGTATTTTTTTATATGGACTTACTTACTTTATTGTTCATGATATTTTTATTCATCAGCGTTTTAAAATTTTCAGAAACATAGACAACAAATACGCAAGAGGAATCAGAAGGGGGCATAAAATACATCACAAACACATAGGAAAGGAAGATGGAGAATGTTTTGGAATGCTTTGGGTTCCAAAGAAATATTTCAAATAGAGGCCATTTGTATGGCAGCGATCGCCGCTTCTTTCCCTTTATTTCCAAACTTACCACCACTACGATCAATCGACTGCTGAATATTATCATCAGTCAAAACACAAAAAATAACTGGACAATTCCCGGAAATATTAAGATCTTTAATACCATTGGCAGTGGCATTACATATAAAATCAAAATGTTTTGTTTCTCCACGAATAACGCTTCCAATCGCTATTACAACATCAACACCTTTTTTTTGCATTTTTCTGCAACCGTATACTAATTCAAAACTTCCAGGAACGTAAATAATTTGAATATTTTCTGGAGCAGTATTTTTTGACTCTAGTAGGGCTATGCTTCCCTTCAATAAGTTGTCGGTAATGCTATGATTCCACCTTGAAACTACTATTCCAATCTTCAAATTTGAAGCATCAGGAATGTTATTTGAATCAACTTTGTAAGATTCAGAAGACATTTTTAATTTTTTGTAGAATTCTTTCCAATTTGAACCTCAATTAAGGTTGCCTCAGGCGATTTTGGAAACAAATCTTTAATTCTATTGTAGTACTTTAAAGCCTCAGATTTTCTTCCAAGAAGAGAGGCTATATTTCCTGCTTTTAATAAAAATTTTGGAGAGGTATAACTGTTTGAACTTAAGTTTGCAGCGGATCTATATGCATCTAAAGCATCATCCAACTGATTAAGTTCGGCAAATGAATCGCCAATAACACCAACCGCTAAAGATTTTAAAACTTTATCATCGGAATTAAAATTTTGAAGATAATCAATCGAATTTTCGAAATCATTTAAATTATAATAAGCCATTCCAGCACTGTAAGTCGAAAGATTGGCAGCATTGGTGCCTGAATAATTTTTAATAATATCCAAAAAACCATATTTACCATCACCACCATTCAATGACAATAGGAATAAAGAATCACTTTTTTCGGAGCCATTTAATGCTTGGTTAAAATAATTTTGAGCTGTAAAAAGTTCATTATTTGCTTCTTCAGACTTTGGTTTAAGTATTAAATTCTCATATCCCAAATATCCTAAAACAACTATTACAGCTAAGGATACAAAACCAATTATATAATTTTGATATTTAGCAACAAAACGTTCAGATCTTGAAGCACTTACATCTAACGTTTCAAAAACCTCTGCAGTTGTACTTTCTTTTTTTGACGAATCAAATCCTTTCTTTTTAGTTTTAGAAGCCTTTTTTTTATAGGTTGCCATATTACATTTTAATAATTGCGTAAAAATAAAATTTTATTCTAATGATTAAGGATAAAAAACTAATTATTTTATATAATTTGCATGATGGTTATTAAATATTTGATATAAAATTATAAATGAAAAGTCTAATTCTAAACCAACTAACTCTTGTCAATTACAAAAATTTTAATAATCAATCATTTAATTTAGATGAAAAAATTAATTGTTTTGTTGGCGACAACGGGGTCGGTAAAACTAATGTCCTTGATTCAATATACCATTTAGCAATGACAAAAAGTTGTTTTCATTCAATTGGCTCACAATCAATTAATCATAGTGCAGAATTCATGTTAATTGAAGGTAATTTTAAAAAGGGTAATAAGAATGAAAATATTATCAATAGTTTAAAAAAAGGGAAAAAAAAGACAATTAAAAGAAATGGTAAATTATATAAAAAATTTTCAAATCACATAGGCCTAATACCTGTAGTTATGATTTCACCTTACGACAGAGATTTAATTCAAGAAGGTAGCTCAAATAGAAGAAAATTTATTGATAATGTAATTTCTCAAAATAATAAAATTTACTTAACCCAAATAATTAGTTATCAAAAAATATTATCTCAAAGAAATGCACTTTTAAAATATTTTAAAAAAAATAACACATTTGATTTATCTATTCTCAAGGTTTATGACAATCAATTGTCAGACTTAAGCATACCTATATATAAAAAAAGAATAGAGTTTTTTAAAAATTTTGTTCCTGTGTTCATTAACAGATATAATTCAATAAGTCAAAATAAAGAAAAGGTTGATATTTCTTACGAAAGCCAACTTAATCATGAATCATTAGATTCGTTACTTCAAAATAGTTTAGAAAAAGACAGAATAATTCAATATACAAGCTGCGGAATACATAAAGATGATATGATATTTGAAATTGATGGTTTCCCTATCAAAAAATTAGGTAGTCAAGGACAACAGAAATCTTTTCTTATTTCACTTAAACTTGCTCAGTTTGATTATTTAAAAACTGAGTGTAACTCATCACCTATTTTACTTTTAGATGATATTTTTGATAAATTAGATAATAAAAGAGTTCAAGAACTTATAAACTTGGTAAATGATGATGAGTTCGGACAATTATTTATATCTGATACTGATTATAAAAGAACTGAAAATATTATTAAAGAAATTAACTCAACTTATAAAATGTTCAGATTATGAAGAGAAATTTTGAAATAAAAAGTCTAAAATCGGTCCTAAATAATTTAATAGATAAAAATTCTTTAAATGACGGTTTAAATAATGTTAAAATTCAAAGTTTATGGAAAAAAACTATGGGTGTTAATGTTAATTCCTATACAACAGAAATATATTTAAAAAAAAAAACTCTTTATGTTAGTCTATCATCTTCCGTTCTTAGGCAAGAATTAAGTTATGGTAAACAAAAGATTGTTGATTTAATTAACGAAGAAATTGGAAAGAATTTGATAAATAAGATAGTATTAAGATAATATTTCGGAATCACTAAAATGAAATGTTCCTTCAATTTTTGCATTTTCATTACTGTCAGATCCATGAACGGCATTCTCACCCATTGATGTAGCATACAAGTTTCTAATAGTTCCCTTTTTAGCATCTGCGGGATTGGTTGATCCTATTAATTCTCTAAAATCTTCCACAGCATTATCTTTTTCTAAAATAGCAGCAACAATTGGTCCCCTACTCATAAAAGTTACTAATTCATTAAAAAAAGGACGATCTTTATGAATTTCATAAAATTTTTGAGCTTTTTCTAAACTCAATTTTGTGTATTTCATTGCTATTATTTTAAACCCAGCTGAATTTATTTTTTCTAAAATAGCTCCAATATGTCCATTTTCAACTGCATCAGGCTTAATCATTGTAAAAGTTATGTTATTCATTATAATTTTTTTTGCAAACCTAATAAAAAATTCTACTACAACATCACTCACTTTATTTGTATTTTTGGTAAATGTTGAATATTGTTATTATAGGAACTGGAAATGTTTCTCATCACCTTTGCAGGACTATTGAAAATAGCAAAGTATTGAATCTTCTGCAATTATTTGGCAGAATTGAAAAATTACCTGAAAATTTTAATCAAAAAATAGTTTACACTAATAATTTAGACGAGTTAAAAAAAGCTGATTTTTATATAATATGTGTAAGTGATGATGCAATACTAGAAATTAGTGATAAATTAATTTTTAAGGATTCCATAATTGTGCATACTTCTGGTTCAACAAGATTAGATATTTTATCTAAACATAAGAATCATGGAGTACTTTATCCTTTGCAAACTTTTAGCAAAAATAGAGAGCTGTCTTTTAAAAATATTCCTATAATAATAGATGCCAACTCAAAAAAAGTTTTAAATGAAATTAAAAAAATTAGCTTACAATTATCAAAAAATGTAATAGTGTGTAATAGTGATCAAAGAACTTTAATTCACATAAGTGCAGTTTTTTCAAATAATTTTGGAAATTATATGAACGTTATTTCTGAGAATATATTGAAATCTCAAAATATAGATCCCCAAATACTTAAACCATTAATTCAAGAAACATGTGATAAACTAAAACATTTGACAGCAAAAAAATCTCAAACAGGACCTGCAGTTAGAAATGATAAAATAACTATAAAAAAACACTTAAGTTTATTAAAAGGATCTAAATATGAGAAGATTTATAAAACTATTTCAACTGAAATTATAAAACTAAATGATGAACTATAAAGAAAAACTCAATAAAATTAAAACATTTGTTTTTGATATCGATGGTGTTTTCACCAACGGAAAAATTATGGTTGATAGCCACGGAAATGAATCCAGATCATTTGACACAAAAGACGGAATAGCTGTAAAATTAGCAAATGACTTAGGTTATAATATTGCTGTTATAACAGGTGCTAATAATAAAGGTATCGAAGCTAGATTGAATAGACTAGGTGTTAAAAATGTTTTTCTAAACTCAAATGACAAAGTAAAAGACCTTCTAAATTACTCCAAAACTAACAATATAAATCTTGAAAAAACTGTTTATATGGGAGATGACCTTCCTGACACCTTTCCAATGAAATTAGTTTACTTAAAAACATGTCCATTTGATGCTGTTTCTGAAGTAAGAGAAATATCTGATTATATTTCTAATAAAAATGGTGGAGAAGGATGTGTGAGAGATATTATTGAACAAACACTTAAAGTTCAGGGAAATTGGAATTTTAGTAAAAAAAATCAAAACATTTAATTGATGTTTTTTGAAAAATTAAAAAACTATAACGTTCTATTAGCTTCAGGTTCGAAAAGAAGACATGAACTTCTTTTCCAACTTGGTGTTAAGTTTAAAATTATTAATCAAGATATAGACGAGTCTTTTTCAAATGACTTAAAAAGCAGCGAGATCTCAGATTATTTAGCTAAAAAAAAATCATCCCCATTAATCAAAAACTTAAAAAAAAATGATTTACTTATTACGTGTGATACAATAGTATGGCACAAAAACACTGCTCTTGCAAAGCCCAAAAATAGAAACGAAGCATTTGAAATGATCAAATCACTTGAAAATTCTTCTCATGAAGTAATTACATCTATTTGTATTTCAGTTGTGGATTTTCAAGTAATTGTTAATCAAAAGACTTTAGTTTATTTCGATAGTATTGATCAAAATGATTTGTTATACTATACAAATACATCTGATGTATTAGACAGAGCAGGCGGCTATGGAATACAAGACTATATTGGACATGTCAGCATAAAAAAAATTGAAGGTTCATACAGTAACGTTTTAGGCTTTCCAACAAATCTATTTGTAAAAACAATTAATTCTATGAATCTATGAAGTGGTTAAAATCTTACTCCTTAATTTTAATAATAAATTGTTTGTATATAATTTTTTTTACAATTTTAACTAATAAATATTTTTTGTAGATGTCTAATTTAGATTGGTTTGTTCTTATTTGTACAATATCTTTTATAGTCATTTATGGTATTTACAAAACTAGAAAATTCAATACTATTAAAGATCACCTAAAGGGGGGTAAATCAGCTAACTGGCTTACTATTGGTCTTTCGGTTATGGCTACTCAAGCTAGTGCCATAACATTCCTATCGACACCAGGTCAAGCTTATAATGATGGTATGGGATTTGTACAATTTTATTTTGGTTTACCTCTAGCAATCATTGTTATTTGTATGGTTTTTATTCCAATATACCACAAGCTAAAAGTTTACACAGCATATGAATACTTAGAAAAAAGATTCGATAGAAAAACTAGAACACTTGCTGCAATTTTATTTTTAGTTCAAAGAGGATTGGCAGCTGGAATTACGATTTTTGCCCCTGCTATTATTTTATCTACAATACTTGGATGGAACTTAAAACTTTTAATACTTACAATTGGATTATTAGTCATAATATACACTGTTAGTGGAGGGACTAAAGCAGTAAGTATTACTCAAAAGCAACAAATGTTTGTGATAATGAGTGGAATGATTATAACCTTTTTCATTATACTTAATTCTCTTCCACCAGACATTAATTTTAGTAATGCTTTAACAATGGCAGGAATCGGAGGAAAGATGGAAATTGTAAATTTTTCTTTTGACATAGAAAAAAAATATACTTTTTGGAGTGGCATCACGGGAGGATTCTTTTTAGCACTTTCTTACTTTGGAACTGATCAAAGTCAGGTTCAAAGATATTTATCTGGAAAATCAATTAAGGAAAGTCAATTAGGTTTATTATTTAATGCTATTTTAAAAATACCAATGCAATTTTTTATATTAATTACCGGCGTAATGGTATTCGTTTTTTTTGAGTTCAATGACACACCGGTAAACTTTAATCCTCAGGTGACTAATTATTTGGAACGGGTTCAAAATCAAGATTATTTAAATGAAAAAGAAAACTTCATTTTTATTAGGGAAAAGAAAAGAAGTTTACAAAAAAAATATATTAAAAAGATTAGAACTGGAGTTTCAAAAAATTTAGAAAAAGAAATAATACAACTTCACGATGAAGAAAAAGAAATTAGACAAAATGTGAGAGAAATAACTAATAAAGTAGCACCATCCTCAATTGAATCTAATGATTTAGATTACATTTTCATTTTTTTTATTATTAACTATCTTCCAAAGGGATTAATAGGTTTGTTGCTTGCTGTAATTCTTAGTGCAGCGATGTCTTCAACTGCTTCTGAACTTAATGCTTTATCTACGACAACCGTAATTGATTTATATAAAAGAAATCAAATTGAAATAAAATCTGATAATCATTATTTAAAAGCCTCAAAATGGTTTACTGTCATGTGGGGAATAATTGCAATTATTTTTGCAAGTTTTGGATCATTATTTGAAAATTTAATTGAACTAGTAAATATAATTGGGTCAATTTTTTACGGAACTATATTAGGTATTTTTATAGTTGCTTTCTTTTTTAAAAATGTAAAAGGAAATCATGTATTTTATGCAGCATGCCTATCTCAAATAGCAATATTTTTCATTTACGGATTTACAGAAATTGGATATTTATGGTTAAATTTTGTAGGTGCAGTTTTAACAATTTTACTTTCAAATATTATTAAAAAATAGATTAATAATTATTTAATCTTTCAACTACAATTTCTAAAGCATTTATTCCATCTATAGTATTAATTTCTTTTGCATTTTTAAAACCCTTTTCGGCATATTCTTTTGCTTTTATAATATTTCCCGCTTTTTCATAAATAAGTGCCTTGTATCTTAACTGCCAATATTTAAGATTGTCTGTATCTTTAAACGCACTGTCAATCCACTTTACTGCTTTAGCAATATCTATTTTTTCCTCATAATAGTATACTGCAGCTTTACGATAATCATTAGCTGAAGGGTTTTCTGATAAGGTTTTGTTAATATTTTCAATCATCTTACCTTTTGTTAAAACATCGATCATGTAAACTGCTTGTTTATTATCCCAATTAATAATTAAGGAAGCTCCATTATTTGAAATATCATTAAACGCAATAGTAAATGTCTCTACTGTTAAAGGTAAATCTATAAAATTACTTACAACCCTAGCCTTAATTAGGGACTCATCAAAATCTGAAAGTGATCCCCAAGCATCAGTTTTTTCATAAATAATTAGATCTAGTTTTGATTCACTGGGTACTGAGTAAATGTGGTAATCACCCTTTTCAATTAATTTATTATTTAATTTAATATTCTCTGAAAATGAAATTAAAGTTGGATTATTTGCGCCTGTTCTCCAAATCTTTCCATAAGGAACTAATCCTCCAAATATTTTTCTATTTTTTTTAGATGGTCTCGAGTATTCCAAATTTATATCAACCAAACCGACTTTTTGAATAATTTTTGTTTTAGGACTAGCAACGGGTGACAGTAATTGAGAATAGGACAAATAAGAAATGAATATTAATGTTAATGCTAATTTATTTTTCATAATAAGTATTTTGAATAGTCAAATTTATTAAATCTATTTTAATAGGATTGTTATAATTTTTAAAAAGGTTAAATTTGGTTTTTAAAATTTATCATTGAAATTATATCAAATTAAAACCAAACAACAATTACCAATTCCTGTTGAAAAAGCATGGAATTTTTTTAGTAATCCTAAAAATTTAAAAGAAATCACTCCAAAAGAAATGAATTTTAGAATAATGAGTGGCGCTGATAGGTCTATTTTCTCTGGTCAAATTATTCAATATAAAGTTTCACCTGTTTTAGGAATTTCAACAAAATGGGTTACTGAAATAACACATGTAAAAGAAAAGGAGTATTTTGTTGATGAGCAGAGATTTGGACCCTATTCATTGTGGCATCATAAACATTTTATTAAAAAGATTGATGGAGGAATAGAAATGGAAGACATAGTTGATTATAAAATTCCTTTTGGCTTTATTGGACAAATAGCGCATTTTTTATTTGTGAAAAATAAATTAAAGCAAATTTTTAAGTACAGAGAAAATAAATTAATAGAATTATTTGGAAAAATTTAATTATGAAAAAAAATATCTTATTTATTGGTGGTTCCACCGGAATTGGTTTAGAAACGATAAAATTATTACATGAAAAATGTAATCTAATTGTTGCTAGTAGAACAAATGAAAATCTAGAAAATTTAGATGTAAAGCACTTGAAATTTGACGTATTGAATGATGAGTTAGATTTAAATGAAATTCCTGAAATTTTAGATGGATTTGTGTACTGTCCAGGCAGCATCAACCTAAGACCTTTTAGAGGATTAAAAATTAATACTTTTCAGGATGATTTGAACATTAATTTTCTATCAATGGTTAAGATATTACAACAAGTTTTAAATAATTTAAAAAAATCAGAATGCTCTAGTATTGTTTTGTACAGTACAGTTGCTGTAAAAATTGGTATGCCATTTCATAGTAGTATTTCTGCATCAAAGGGAGCTATTGAAGGATTTGCTAAATCATTAGCTGCAGAATTTGCCCCTGATATTAGGGTAAATGTAATAGCACCCTCTCTTACTGACACTCCTTTAGCTAGTAGGTTTCTTAATAATGACCTTAAAAAAGAAAAGGTGGGACATAGACACCCCTTAAAAAGACACGGTAATGCAATTGATATAGCCAATTCAACTGCTTTTTTATTGAGTGAAGAAAGTTCTTGGCTTACTGGGCAAATATTGGGTGTTGACGGGGGAATGTCTACATTAAACACGTCTAATTGAAAGATAATTTAGTAATTTTTTGGTTTAGAAGAGACCTCCGTTTGAAAGATAATGCAGGATTATTTCATGCATTAAATGAAAACGATAAAGTTTTACCAATTTTTATTTATGATAAAAATACACTTGATAAACTTAACAAATCAGACCACAGGGTGGACTTTATTGAATATTCATTAAAAAAATTGAATGATTTACTGAAAAAAAATAATAAATCTATTTCTATATATTATGGAAAACCTGTGAAAGTTTTTTCAGAATTAATTAAAAAATATAATGTTACTAAAGTATACTCCAACAAAGATTATACCCCCTACTCCATTAAAAGGGATAAAAAAGTTGAAGAACTCCTTAAAGTGAATAATATAGATTTTAATAGTTATAAGGATCATGTTTTATTCGAAAAATATGAGGTTGTGAAAGATGATAATACACCCTATAAAGTTTATACTCCTTTTTCAAGAAAATGGTTGATAAAAATGTCTGAAAATAAAATCGATTTTTTTAATTCAGAAAAATATATACACAAGTTCTTTAATGAAAAAAGGAGATTTCTTTCCTTAAAAGAAATCGGTTTTGAAAAAAGTGTATTAAGTCCTTTGAATTTAAATTTATCCAGTGATACAATAAACAACTACGAGAAAACTAGGAATTTCCCCTATGTAAATGGAACTTCAAAAATTGGACTTCATTTAAGATTTGGAACAATTAGCACTCGAGAAATGATTGTTAAAGCTGAGGCCTCTAAAAATAAAACTTTTTTAAAAGAATTAGTTTGGAGAGAATTTTTTCAGCAAATATTATTTCATTATCCACACACCATAAACAAGAGTTTTAAACCAAAATATGATAGGATTGAATGGTTAAATAATGAAAATCAATTTAAAAAATGGTGTTCTGGACAAACAGGATACCCACTAGTGGACGCTGGAATGAGAGAGTTAAATCAAACAGGGTTTATGCACAATAGAGTTAGAATGTTGGTGGGAAGTTTTTTATGCAAACACTTACTAATTGATTGGAGATGGGGAGAAGCATATTTTGCAAAAAAATTATATGATTACGAAACTGCAAGTAATGTTGGTAATTGGCAGTGGGTTGCTGGATGTGGCGTAGATGCTTCACCTTACTTTAGAATTTTTAACCCTCATGAACAAATTAAAAAGTTTGATAAAAATTTAATTTATACCAAAAAATGGGTTCCAGAGTTCGAGTCTGTTCAGTATGTTGAACCAATTGTAATTCACAAAGATGCTAGAGAAAGATGTTTATTAACCTATAAAAAAGCCCTAAACAATTGAGTAATATTAATATTATTTTTCCAAATCAACTTTTTGAAAAAAGTTTATTAATTGAAAATTTAAATAACACCTATTTAATTGAGGAATATTTATTTTTTAAACAATATAAATTTCATAAACAAAAAATATTATTCAATCAAAAAAGTGATATTTGAGTTCTTAAAAGCTATACTTTTTTCGAAAAGTTGATTTTGAAAAATTAAATTTATATTCAATTGTTTAAAGCTTTTTTATAAGTTGATAGACATCTTTCTCTGGCTTTTTTATGATCTACTATTTGATTTATATATTTATTGCTTTCAAATTCAGGAACCCATTTTTTTACGTATTCAAAGTGTTTGTCAAATTTTTTTAGTTGCTCGTGCGGATTAAATATTCTAAAGTATGGTGCTGCATCTACACCACATCCTGCAACCCATTGCCAATTACCAACATTACTAGCAGTCTCATAATCAAATAATTTTTCTCTAAAATATGCTTCTCCCCATCTCCAATCAATAAGTAAATGTTTACATAAAAAGCTACCTACAACCATTCTAACTCTGTTGTGCATGAATCCAGTTTTATTTAATTCTCTCATACCAGCATCAACTAAGGGGTATCCAGTTTTACCTTTACACCATTTTTTGAAATCATTTTCATTATTTAACCATTCTATTCTTTCATATTTTGGTTTAAAACTTTCTGTAACTGTTTTTGGGAAATGATAAAGAATTTGTTGAAAAAACTCTCTCCAAATCAATTCTTTTAAAAACGTATTGTTGTTTGATTTACACGCTTTCGTTATTAATTTTCTTGTACTAATAGTTCCAAATCTTAATTGCACACCTGCTTTTGATGTTCCGTTAAAACTTGGGAAATTTCTTTTTGATTCGTAATTTTTAATTATTTCATTAGATGTGTCACTTTTTAAATACTTAATCTCAGATTTTGTGAATCCAATAGATTTTGTTTCAAATTCATTATTATTAATTAGTAATTTATCAATTAAATTTTCTGATGGATAACTAGCAACACCTTGTTCATTCATTTTATTAATCCATTTTTTTGAAAAAGGAGTGTATACTTTATAAGGTGTTCCATCATCTTTTACAATCTCATTTTTTTCGAACAAAACATGATCTTTGAAATCGCAAAATTGTATTTTATTATTTTCCAGCAATTTTTGGATAACAAGATCTCTTTTGATTGAGTAGGGTGTGTAATCCCTGTTAACATATACTTTTTTTACATCAAACTTATTTATTAGTTTAGAAAAAACTTCCTTTGGATATCCATAAAAACTAGAAATTGACTTATTCTTTTTTGAAAGTGAATTATTTATTTCTGAAATCGAATAATTTATATAATCAATTCTATGATCAATTTTTTTTAATTTATCTAATATGTTTTTATCATATATAAAAATTGGAAGCACTGAGTCATTATCTTTTAAGGCATAGTATAAACCTTTATTGTCATCTATTCTTAGATCTCTTCTAAACCAAAAAATTGAAATTTCTTTTTTCAATTATGAGAGATTAATTGATGACATTCCACCATCTATTCCAAATATTTGTCCAGTAATCCATGAGCTGTTGTCACTTAATAAATGTACAACAGTGTTAGCTATATCATTAGGGTTTCCGTGCCTCTTTAGTGGATGCTTTTCTCCAACTTTTTCTTTTTTTAAATCATTGTTTAAAAATCTTTCAGCCATTGGAGTATCTGTTAGAGACGGTGCAATGACATTAACTCTTAAACCTGGAGCATATTCAGCTGCTAATGACCTGGCAAAACCTTCAATTGCACCTTTAGATGCTGAAACGCTAGTATGAAACGGCATTCCAACTTTTACAGCAACTGTACTGAATAAAACAACACTGGAATTTCCAGATTTTTTTAGATTATTTATAACTTTTTGAAGAGATTTTACCATTGATAAAAAATTTATATTCAAATCTTCCTCAAATGTGCTAAGTTTTAAGCTTCTAAAAGGTCTTAAGTTAATACTGCCAGGACAGTATACAAAACCATGTAACTCTTCAGGAATTGATTCAGAATTTAATTCATCGCACAAAACATCATATTTAATGTGATTTACTTTTAAATCTTTAAAATTATTATTAGTTCTGCTAGCAACATAAATGTTATGTTGAGTATGTATTTGTTTAATAGTTTCATATCCAATTCCGGATGAACCTCCAATGAACAAAATATTTTTTTTCATAATTTTATAATTTACCAAAAAGTTTTACTAGTTTTTTTTCTCTGAATTTAAAAATATCTCTGAGCTTATTTTTTATAAATAAAGGATGAGCAATTTGCCCTAAAATTCCAAAAGGTATTTTATAATCTACAATATCTTCCATTTCTATGCCACCATCAATTTCTTTTATAAAGTGTTTATGGTGCCACAAGGAGTAGGGGCCAAATCTTTGTTCATCTACAAAATATTCATTCTCTTTTACATGGGTTATTTCTGTTACCCATTTTAAGGTTATTCCTAAAATAGGAGTGACTTTGTATTGAATTATTTGTCCGGCAAAAATTGATCTATCAGCTCCACTAAGAATTTTGAAATTCATGTATTTCGGAGTTATTTCTGCAAGGTTTTTGGGATTGCTCAAAAACTTCCAAGCTTCAGAGGCTGAAATTGGTAGTTTTTGTTTTGTTTTAATTTGAAATATTTTCAAGTTTAATTTTTATTAATATAAACAAAGATCATTCCAAATTATGATTATGAATAAAAATTATATTTCTAGTTATTAATTATTTTTTGCTGATTAAGCTTGAAATTGTTATCGTTAAAACAGCTCCAATAAAATTTAACCACAAGTAACCTATTCCTATAAATCCGTAAATAAAAAATATTGCTATTTGAGAAATGCACGCTGCATAAAATACATGATTTCCTTTTACATTTTTAAGAAAGAAAGCAACTATAAAAATACCTAAGATAGTTCCATAAAAAATAGACCCAATTATGTTTACAAGTTCTATTAAATTTTCAAATAGCGATCCAAAACTTGCGAAAATAATTGCGATTATTCCCCACATGACAGTAAACCATTTGGAAGCTTTTAAATAATGATTGTCAGATTTTATTTCTTTTTGATTTCTCTTATATAAATCAATTACAGTTGTTGTAGATAATGCATTAAGTTCAGAAGCAGTTGAGGACATTGCTGCACTTAGAATTACAGCAAGTAACAAGCCTATTAATCCTTTTGGAAGATAGTTAATAATAAAAAAAATGAAAATATAATCTAAATCATTTGTCTCAATTGATGATGGTGCAATTTTATTAGTTATTTCTCTAACGTTTTGTCTAATCTCTTTTTCTTTACTGTGAAGTTGTATTATTTCTTTTTCTAAATTTTTGGTAACTCCCGTTTTAATTTTTTTAATATATTTTTCCTGTAAACTTCTTTTTTTGTCTCTGATAAAAATGAAGTTTTCTTTTTCGTTAAGATAATCTTGATTTTGAACCTGTTCTAAATAATTAGTTACTTGTGGATTAAAGTTTATGGGCGTGTCATTGAATTCAAAAAAAACGAATACCATTACCCCGGTAATTAGAATAAAAAATTGCATTGGTATTTTTAGAACAGCATTAAACATTAAGCCTAATTGACTTTCTTTAACTGACTTACCAGACAAATACCTTTGAACTTGGCTTTGATCAGTTCCAAAGTAAGAAAGTGCTAAAAAGAATCCGCCTGTAATGCCACTCCAAAATGTATATTTTTTTTCTATATCAAAAGAAAAATTTATAATTTCCATCTTTCCTCCAATTCCAGCCATACTAAGAGCATTACTAAAATTAATATCTGGTGGAAGAGAATTAAGTATTATAAAAAAAGTTATAATCATTCCACTCATTATTACAAACATTTGTTGTTTTTGAGTAATGCTTACTGCTTTAGTTCCCCCACTGACAGTGTATATTATGACTAATAATCCAATGGTAAGTATTAAAAGTTTTAAGTTCCATCCTAGTATAGTGGATAAAATAATAGCTGGAGCAAAAATTGTAATTCCAGCTGCTAAACCTCTTTGAACTAAAAATAAAATTGCAGCTAGTGTTCTAGTTTTTTTATCAAATCTTTTTTCTAAGTATTCGTATGCTGTATATACATTTAGTTTGTGGTAAATAGGAATAAATACCATGCAAATTACAATTATAGCCAAAGGAAGTCCAAAGTAAAATTGTACAAACCCCATACCTTGATCATAAGCTTGACCTGGAGTCGACAGGAATGTTATCGCGCTTGCTTGAGTGGCCATAACGGAAAGACCAATAGTTAGCCAGTTAGCTGATTTACCACCTTTTAAGTGATCATTAATTGTATTGAACTTTCTAGTTTTGTATATGCCATAAATAACTATAAAAGATATTGTACAAACAAGAACTAACCAATCTAAATTAGACATCTATAAAAAATATTTGTTAGTTAAAATTGTAAAATAAATTATGTACAAAAAATTTATTATTAAAATTAGAGAGTAAGGTTTTAACCATTTCATAGATTCATAGATTTAATTGTCTTTACAAATAGATTTGTTGGAAATCCTAATACATTATTGTAAGAGCCTTCAATTTTTGTTATACCAACATGTCCAATATAGTCTTGTATTCCATAGCTACCTGCACGATCTAAAACATCAGATGTTTTTGTGTAATATAACAAGTCATTATCATCAATACTATCGAAAAATACTAAAGT
The DNA here is from genome assembly GCA_029248455.1 of Flavobacteriaceae bacterium. Lineage (GTDB taxonomy): Bacteria > Bacteroidota > Bacteroidia > Flavobacteriales > Flavobacteriaceae > MAG-121220-bin8. The sequence continues at coordinate 3,679 of JAQWJH010000042.1, read as the reverse complement.
TTTTTCATTAACAATTACTTGAAAATTTACAGTTGATATGCATAAAGAAGTAATTACTTCGTGAGAAGAATTTTCTAATGATTTGATCATTTTAAATGCTTCAGTTCTGTTTTTGGGTTTACCAAGAGCAATATTTTTGTGCCAAACTATAGTGTCTGATGTTATTAGTAAATCATTTTTTTTTAAGCTTTTAACTAATTTTGATGATTTTTTTTTTGCCAAATAATCTGTAATCATACTACTTTTTAAATCATTTGAAAAAGACTCATTTACTTCTTGATTAATGATTTTAAATTGAACACCAAGTTGGTTAAGAAGTTCGTGTCTCCTTTTCGAATTTGAAGCTAATAAAACGTTATAGTTTTTTAAATTTTCAAAAAACATCTATTAAATGTTTTGATTTTTTTTGCTAAAATTCCAATTTCTTTGAACTTTAAGTGTTTGTTCAATAATATCTCTTACACATCCTTCTCCACCTTTTTTATGGGAAATATAGTCAGATATTTCTCTAACCTCGGGGGCAGCATCATATGGACATGTTTTTAAATAAACTAATTTCATTGGGAATATGTCAGGAAGATCATCTCCCATATAAACAGTTTTTCCAAGATTAATATTATTGGTTTTTGAGTAATTTAAGATGTCTTTTACTTTGTCATTTGAGTTTAGAAAAACATTTTTAATACCTAGTCTGTTCAATCTAGCTTTTATGCCATCATTATTAGCACCTGTAATTATAGCTATATTATATCCTAAATCGTTTGCAATCTTTATAGCAATTCCATCTTTTGTATTAAATGATCTAGATTCTTTTCCTTGGCTATCTACTACAATTTTTCCGTCTGTAAATACACCGTCAATGTCAAAAACGAATGTTTCAATTTTATTAAGTTTTTCTTTATAGTTCATTGTTTAGTTTTGTAATTTCAGTTGAAATAATTTTGTAAACTTTTTCATAATCTGTTCCTTTCAATAAATTTAAGTGTTTTTTTATTGTTTTTAAATCATTTCTTAATGCAGGTCCAGTTTGAGCATCTTTTGATGATAAGTATTTTAATTTATCTGATGTTTCAAAAGCTAAAGGATTTAAAATTTTAGTATCAATTTCATTTGATTTTAAAATTTCATCTGCAACAATTCTCATGTAATTAGTGAAATTGTTTGTAAATACAGCAGAAACATGAATCGCTATTCTTTGTTTACTAGTAGTCTCAAATACTTTTTTAGAAAGCATTAATGCTAAATCTTTTATTTTATTTAAACTCTTATTAGAATTTCCTTCAATAATGATAGGAATATTACTAAAATTTATACTTTTTTTTATGCTAAAGGTCTGTAAAGGATAAAATACACCATATGAATAATGATTTGATAATTCATTTATATGTGTAGATCCAGAACAATGCAAGACTGTACTACTGTCGTCGACATTTAAATTTTTTGAAATAGTTTCAATTTGTTCATCTGAAACACAAATTATGTAAAAATCTGATTTTTTTAGTTTAAAAATACTGTTAGAGTAATTGATTAATTTATTAAATTCAGAGGATAAGTTCTTTTTTCTTCCACATATCTCAACCAAATTAATCTTTTGATTTTTTGAAAAGGCTTCACTAAGGTGGAATGCTAAATTTCCAGTACCAATAATAGTTACATTTATCACTTTATAAAAATACAAATTATGTTCATTACAATTAAATTCATTTTTTTCTTAGGTTTGCAGAAAATTATAAAAAAATGAGTAATAGAACTTTTACAATGATTAAGCCCGATGCTGTTGAGAATGGCCATTTAGGTGCAATTTTAGAGAAAATTAATGGTGCTGGCTTTAAAATCATTGCAATGAAATTAACTAAGTTAAGTAAAGAAAAGGCAGAAAAATTTTACGAAGTTCATAATGAACGTCCATTTTTTGGTGAATTAGTTTCGTTTATGAGCAGGGGGGCAATTGTAGCTGCAATTTTAGAAAAAGATAACGCCGTCAATTAGTTTAGAAAATTAATTGGATCTACAAATCCATCTGAAGCTGCAGAAGGAACCATCAGAAATTTATTTGCAACATCCATGGGTGAAAATGCAGTTCACGGATCTGATAGTGATGAAAATGCTGAAATTGAAGGTTCGTTTCATTTCTCAAAAGAAGAGATTCTATCTTAGTACGATTTTCTGAATAATCTTTTTACCAAGCTCTTTGTTTAACAAGTCAACTATTTTTTGTTTTCCATAACTAAGTTCTTGCCTTAGGATAGATGAACTCAGATTAACGTACAATGTTTTATTTTTTAATACTACTTCTTTTGTGTAAGAATTAACATTTGAACCCATAACTTCTTTCCACAATTTTTGAACTTTTATATTATTGAGTCCAGAATTTAAATTTGAGGAGCTATCGATTAATTTTCCGAGAATATTTTTTATACTTTTTGATTCAAAATTTCTTTTCATAATTTAAATATTTTATGGGTTGAATCAATTTCTCTAATAATTTTACTTGTTCTATCATAATCTGTGTCAGAAATAAAAATTTGTCCAAATAAATTATTATTAACTAATTGAATTAATTGTTTAACTCTTCCGTTATCAAGTTTATCAAAAATATCATCAAGTAATAAAATTGGTGATGAATTACATTCTGATTTTAAATAATCAAATTGTGCTAATTTCAAAGCTATTAAAAATGATTTTTGTTGACCTTGACTGCCGTATTTTTTTATTGGATAACCATTAATCTCCATTACTAAATCATCTTTATGAATACCACAACTAGTGTACTGAAGAATTCTGTCTTTTTTGATACTATTTTCTAATAATGACTCTAAAGATTCAAATTCTAATTGACTTCGAAAAGATATATTTATTTCTTCTTTGTTTTGACTAATTGAATTATAATGCTTAAAAAACACCGGAGAAAAGTTTTTGAAAAATATTTTTCTTGTTTCGTAAATAGGTATACTTAATTCAAATAATTGATTATTGTAAATATTAATATTGACTTTATCGAAAGAATTAGTTCTGTTAAAATATTTTAATAAAGCATTTCTTTGATTTAAAACTTTATGATAATTTATAATTTGATTTAAATAGACTTTGTTGTTTTGTGAAATAATACTATCAATAAATTTTCTTCTATACGAACTCCCTTCTTGAATTAAATCTCTGTCAGACGGAGAAATCATTACCAGTGGAATTAAGCCTACATGTTCTGAAAGTTTTTTATAAACTTTTCCATTTCTTTTTAATGTTTTCTTTTTACCTCTTTTTAAACTACAAATTAAATTTTCTTCTTGATCATTTTTTATAAAACTTCCATTAATAAACATAAAATCTTGATCGTGATTAATAGTTTGTGAACTAATAGAATTAAAATAGCTTTTCCCTGCACAAAGGTGATAAATCGAATCTAATATGTTAGTTTTTCCAATTCCATTATCCCCAACAAAACAATTAATTTTTCTATCAAGATTATATTCAGCCGCTGTAATATTCTTATAGTTTACAACGCTTATTTTATCTAGATGTAGAGAATTCATTAGTTATTTTTAAAAAATTAAAGAAAACAATGCAAATTATGTAAAATAATTAGTTTTTATCTCTAATTCATTGGAATAAAATTTTATTTTTACCCATTATTAAAAATCATTATGGCAACGTATAAGAAAAAGGGTTTAAAACGAAAAGC
>JAQWJH010000037.1 GCA_029248455.1 Flavobacteriaceae bacterium | reverse complement strand
CTTAACGCTATTGGACAAACAGGAGAAGCCATAACTCTACTTAATCAAGTTCGTGCTAGGGTAGAGCTTGCTCCCACAATAGCGGTATCTCAATCTGAAGTTAAACTTGCCATTTTAAAAGAGCGAAGATTGGAGTTACTATTTGAGAATAACCGTTATTGGGACTTACAGCGTTACTATAATGATACTTCAGTCTTTGTTGCATTTTTAAATGGACTTACAGATGGTGTAGATGGTTCAGGTACTTCTTTGGGATATAAGGCTACACCAGATAAGATTTTTGCGCCTATTCCTCAGAGTGAAGTAGATATCAATCCTAATTTAGAACAGAATAAAGGTTATTAGTATAAGCAGATAAAAAATTAATGTTTTCAATTTTGTTTAGTTTTTATTATTTAAAATTACTCTCCATTACGGAGAGTAATTTTTTTTTATGAATTAAATAAAAAAAGAATTAATTATGAAAATCACTCACTGATTTTACTTTGAATCAAAACAGAATGAAATAAACTTAATAATTATGACTAAACGTATTAAAATAATAATAACCTCGATTTTAATTACAACAATTTTATCTTGTAATGAAGGAAATAAAAAAACAAACAACTCATTTAACAATGAACAATATTCAAGTTTAGTTGATCTAGTAAATCCTTTAATGGGAACGGACTCAAAATTTAGTCTATCAAATGGTAATACATATCCGGCTATAGCAACACCATGGGGAATGAACTTTTGGACTCCTCAGACTGCAAAAATGGGAGATGGTTGGGCGTATAAATATGATGATGAAACTATTAGAGGAATCAAACAAACGCATCAGCCAAGTCCGTGGCTTAATGATTATGCTTCTTTTTCTTTAATGGCAGTAACCGGCGATCTCAAATTTCAGGAGGATGAAAGAGCCTCATGGTTTTCACACAAAGCTGAAGAGGCTAAACCATATTATTATAAAACTTATTTAGCAGATTACGATGTTACAGCAGAAGTTGCACCAACAGAGAGGGCAGCAATGTTTAGATTTACTTTTCCTGAAAATGATAATTCTTACATTGTTCTGGATGCCTTTGATAAGGGTTCAATGGTAAAGATTATCCCAGAGGAAAGAAAAATTATTGGTTATTGTAAAAATAGTAATGGAGGAGTTCCTGAAAATTTTCATAATTATTTTGTGGCAGTTTTTGATAAGGATTTTAAATTGAACCATACTTGGGATGATAATTGGAAATTAATTAGAGATAATACAAATAGTGAGGGGTTTCATGTAGGAGCAATTATAGGCTTTGACACTAAAAGAGGCGAGGAAATTAATGTGAAGGTGGCTTCTTCATTTATAAGCTTAGAACAAGCAGAATTAAATCTTGAACAAGAAATTGGAAAAAAATCTTTTAGTGATGTCAAGACGGAGGCTAAATCTTCGTGGGAAAACGAATTTCAAAGATTAAAAGTTGAGGACGAAAACCTTGACAATATTCGTACATTTTATTCTTGCCTTTATAGACTATTATTATTTCCTAGAAAATTTTATGAAATTGATAAATCAGGTGAAGTAGTTCACTATAGCCCTTACAATGGTAAAGTGCTTCCAGGATATATGTTTACAGACAATGGTTTTTGGGACACTTTTAGAGCTGTTTTTCCATTTTTTAACTTGATGTACCCAGAGCTTAATAAACAAATCATGGAAGGTTTGGCAAATACTTATAAAGAATCAGGATGGTTACCAGAGTGGGCTAGTCCAGGTCATAGAGATATTATGATTGGTTCTAACTCTGCACCAATAATTGCTGATGCTTATTTAAAAGGAAATATGAATGAAAAAGATGAAAAAATTCTTTTAGAAGCCGTGCTCAAAAATGCTGATATTAACGAAGGTCGTCCTGCAAAATCAGTTGGAAGAGAGGGTGTAGATTATTATAATATGTTAGGGTATGTTCCTTATGACGTTGGAATTAATGAAAATGCAGCTAGATCGCTTGAATATGCTTATGCAGATTTTACAATTGCAGCAATGGCTGATAAGATGGATAAACCTGAAATTTCAAAACGATTTTTAAGGCAATCTAAAAATTATATAAACCTTTTTGACCCTGAAACTAAATGGATGCGTGGTAAGAACCAAGACGGAACTTTTCAATCTCCTTTTAATCCATTAAAATGGGGAGATGCTTTTACTGAGGGAAATAGTTTGCATTATTCATGGTCAGTATTTCATGACATTCAAGGTCTTATTGATTTAATGGGAGGAGATTTAGAATTTATTGACAAGCTTGATTCAGTATTTACAATGCCCCCAAAATTTGATGATTCCTATTACGGATTTACCATTCATGAAATTAGAGAAATGCAAATTGTAAACATGGGAAATTATGCACATGGAAATCAGCCAATACAACACATGATTTATCTTTACAATTATGCTAAACAACCATGGAAAGCACAAAATAAAGTAAGAGACGTAATGAAGAATCTTTATTCAGCAACTCCTGATGGGTATTGTGGTGATGAAGACAATGGTCAAACATCAGCTTGGTATGTTTTTAGCGCATTAGGTTTTTACCCTGTCACTCCTGGTGTTCCCCAATATGTTTTTGGTAGCCCTCTATTTGAGAAGGTTACAATGAACTTGGAAAATGGTAATACATTTACAATAAATGCTAAAAATAATTCTTATAACAGTCATTACATTGAATCATTAAAATTAAATGGTTCCGATTACAATAAGACATGGATTAATTATAATGATATTTTAAATGGTGGTTCCTTGAATTTTAATATGACTAAAACTCCAAACAAGAATTTTGGAGTTGATAATTTATCTAGACCTTTTTCATTATCAAATGATGGTATATAATCAAAAGTTATTTTAATTTTTTATATGAATAAAATAAGTAAACCGAAAGTAGTATCAAAAAAATTATTAATTCCATTTATTTTGGTTACATCTCTTTTTGTATTGTGGGGGTTTGCTAATGCGGTAACAGATCCAATGGTTCAGGCATTTAAAAAGGTGTTAGAGTTAACAAATTCTCAAGCAGCTTGGGTACAGATGGCATTTTACGGAGGGTATTTTTGTATGGCATTACCCGCAGCTATGTTAATGAGAAAATATTCGTACAAAACCTGTATTTTGATAGGATTGGGTTTGTATGCATCCGGAGCTTTATTATTTTATCCAGCTGCATTAAACGAAAAGTTTTGGTTTTTTTGTTTGGCACTTTATATTTTGACATTTGGACTCGCATTTTTGGAAACAGCGGCAAATCCATATATTTTATCCTTAGGAGATAAAGAAACTGCAACTCAACGTTTAAATTTAGCACAAGCCTTCAATCCTCTTGGACTTATTGCAGGACTACTTGTTGCTCAACAATTTATACTTAAAAATTTGCAATCTGATGATATTTCAGATTTTAGCACTTTAGATGAAGCTTCTAAAGTTCTAATAAAAACATCTGATTTATTAGTCATCAGAGATCCTTATGTTGTTTTAGGTTTGGTAATTATTGTTGTCTTTATATTATTTGCAACTATCAAAATGCCACATTTTAGAGATGAAAATGGGATGCCAAGTATTAGTAATACATTTTCAACTTTAGCTAAAGACAGTAATTATGTATTGGGGGTATTGGCTCAATTTTTAAACGTTGGTGGTATGGTCATGTGCTGGACTTACATCTATCAATATGCTGAAGGTTTTGGAATGGATAGTGTTACTACTGGATACTATCAAATGGGAGCCTTTGTTCTTTTTGCATTTGGCCGCGCCGTAGGTACATATTTATTAAGATTTATAAATTCTGGAAAACTATTAATGACTTTTGCTTTATTAGCTATGTTATTTGTCTTAGGAACTATTCTTATTAATGGAGTTGTTGGGTTGTATTGTTTAGTAGCAGTTTCGTTTTTTCTCTCTTTAATGTTCCCAACAATTTATGGTATTGCTTTGGGTAACCTAACAGAGGAACAATCTAAAATAGGTTCTGCTGGATTAGTTATGGCAATTGTGGGTAGTGCTTTATTACCAAAAGTTCAAGGAATTGTTATTGACGCCGGAGGGAGAGGTGTAAACGATATTCAAATTTTAGGAATTTCTGAAATTAATTTTTCATTTATTCTTCCCTTATTATGTTTTTTTTATGTTGCGTGGTATGGATATAGAGTTCACAAAACCAATAATTTATTTAATTAAGACAACCAAAATTAAATCCCCTGTAAAATAATCACTTACAAGGGCTTTTGCTTAGAAAGAGGAACACTTATTCTACACTATTACACACTTTAAATTCTATTTAATAGAAATTATATTTTTTTAAACTCTATTATCTAATTAATTTTAATTAATTGGAATAATTTTTGTTACATAGTTAAAATGAAACAATTAAAATTATATTTAGATAAAATAACTTCAATATCTAGCTCTGATTGGAACTTTTTTGTTTCAAAACTTCATCGTAGAATAATTGCAAAGAAATCAGTTTTTGTAAAAGTAAATCAAATAGAAAATCATATATCATTTATTGAGTCTGGTATTGTTCGCCTATTTATTCCTAAGGATAATCCAGAAAAAGAAATAACCTTTGGCTTTAGTTTTAAAAATCAGTTTGTTAGTGCGTATGATTCTTTTTTAACACAATCACCTTCAAATTATCAACTACAAGCATTAACAGAGACCACTGTGTTAAGTATTTCTTATAAAGACTTACAATCAGTTTATAAATCAACTCAAATAGGAAATTTTATTGGAAGATTAACAGCTGAAGATCTTTTTTTAATTAAATCTAAACGAGAACAAAATTTATTAAACCTTAACGCGGAACAGCGTTACTTAAAATTATTTAAAGAAAGACCAGAGTTGTTAAAATCAGTTCCTCTAAAGTATGTAAGTTCTTACATTGGTGTGACCGCACAAGCTTTAAGTAGAATAAGAAAACGTTTGGTACATTAAATTTATTGATCTAAGTTCATTGCCTGACTTTGCTTATCAAACTATATTTAAATAAAAAGTCATGGAAATTTTTATTTTTATTTTACTTCTTTGGTATGGTGGTTTGTTCTTTCAATCCTTTTTTTTACATCGTTATTCAGCTCATCAAGTTTTTACAATGTCTAAAACCATGGAGCGAATCACATTTGTTCTAACTTGGGTTTTTCAAGGACCTAGCTATTTAAGTGCTTATGGTTACGGAATTATGCACCGAATGCATCATGCTTTTACAGATACCGAAAAAGATCCTCATTCTCCATCTTATGATGCCAGTTTATTTGCAATGATGTGGAAAACTAAAACAATATATCACGATATTAATGAACAACGTATTGAAGTTGATCAGCGTTTTGTTAAAAATGTTCCGCAATGGAAAAGTTTTGACCAAATTGCAAGTTCTTATTTATCTCGAATATTTTGGATTTTGTCTTATTTAATATTCTTTCTCCTTTTTGCGACATCATGGTGGCAATGGTTATTATTTCCTTTAACTTTTTTAATGGCTCCAATTCATGGTGCGATTATCAACTGGTTTGGTCACATTTATGGCTATGAAAACTATAAAATGAAAAACACAAGTAAAAACCTTTTTCCTTTTGATTTTTTAATGATGGGTGAAGGATATCATAATAATCATCATAAATATTCAAGTAATGCTAATTTTGGAGTAAAATGGCATGAAATTGATGTTACTTTTTTGATTATTAAAATATTGGATATTTTAGGTTTTATAAAATTAAAAAAAGCCTAACTTTTTGTTTATTAAATAGTTTGGATTTAAGTAAGGGGAGTAGGGAGTTTTGTTTTTTAATAAAACAGCTATTCTTTAGTATTTTCAACCTTGTTTCTTAGTAATTTGAACGCTTTTGTTATGTGAGCTTCAACAGCTTTAATTGAAATTTTATTGTAATCAGCTATCTCCTGATTAGTAAGCCCATGTTTCTTTTTCAGAGTAAATATCATTTTAGTTTTTTCTGGAAGTTCATTAATTAATGAATTCATTTTATCTATATTTTTTGATAGATCTTCGTTAGAATTATTACTTAATTGTTGTTCTAAAATAGAATAGTATTGTTCGTGTAATCTTGTTAATGATTTGTTTTGATGATAATGAGTAATAAATTTATTGTAAACCGACTTGTAGAGAAAAGATTCCATTGAATATTGAGGCTTTAATTTATATCGATATTCATAGAAATTAATAAAAACCTGTTGGACAATATCGGATGCAATAGAATGATCAAATGATAAACTAAGAGCATAGCCAAAGAGTTTATCACTATATTTTTGAACAACTTCTCTCCATGCTTTTTCGCTTCCTTCTTGAAGTTTAGTAATAAGAATTTTATTTTTCTCAATACAATTTTGATCCATTTAAAATCATTT
>JAQWJH010000028.1 GCA_029248455.1 Flavobacteriaceae bacterium | reverse complement strand
AATGGCAGCGGTTTTATAGCTGAAATATTACTATCAATTTCGGAGTGATCGGTTCTAGTTATAAGGTATTTTTTAGGTTCATAAGGATTCGCAGTAACATCATCAAAATTATAAAATAAGGCTAGTTTTGGTTCACCACTTGTAAAGTTAGAGTAGAGAATGCTCTTTTTAGAGTCTAAAGCTTGAGTCGTGATAAAATCTCCATTTTCCTCAGATTCATCATTAATTGATTTTTTACTAATTGTATTAAAATCAATTATATCAACCGATTGATTAAATACATAATTAGTAATTAAATAAGGCTTTGAATTGACTTGAGAAAACATTGACGCCGCACCATCACCGCCAGAGGCCATACCCCCATTAGTAATAGCATCATTATTATTCGCCATTAGCTGACTTCCATTGTCTTGTAAACCAGTAATTATCACATCTGTCATTCCTCCAATGGTAATAGTTGTGTCTCCAAGTTGACTGATATCTCTAAGAGGAATTAGTATATCAGCTTTTTCTTTAAACATCTCTGAAGGGGCAACTCCAAGGGTGTAAATTTGTGAGGTATTTAAGTTATTATTTCTGGAGCTTGCAGTTTCTGTTCCGTCAGCTTCGGTTTTACTGAAATAAATTCCCCCATCATTTAAAAATAATTTTTTGGTAGAGTCATTCGGAGCAAAAACCATCCCGTGTTGATCGGCATGAATGTATTGATGACTAAAGCCACCATACCAATGAGAAATTTGTGTCCATGGATTGGATCCGTCAGAACTTACAGCACCAGTGGTTGATTTAAAAAGATCAATACCTCCAACAAAAATATGATCTGGATTGTTAGGGTCTGAATCAATCACCAAATCGTAAAATGACTGTCCTCTGGTAAAATCATTAGATGAAATACCGGTGTCATCATCGTCTGGTAATGTAATTACTGTTGGTTCTGTAGCAAATTCATCTGTAGATTTAATTATTTTAACTGGGTCATTAGTAGCGGCTAAAACGTAAATATGTCCGTTTGAAGCCACTTCCATTTCTGTTCTTTTTCCACCGCTAATTTTATATTTTTCTTCAAAAGAAGTTCCATCAGCGTTGGAAACCAGGATGGTTCCTCCTCCACTATTACCATTTCCCCTGTTGGTAGTACACATCCAAATTTTATTATTTGGAGCTATTTCTAAGTCCATTCCTTGATGCTGTCTGGATCCACCAACAATCTGTACATTAATTTTTGTAAAATTTTGTCCTTCGTCAACAGATCTATATAATCCATAATCACTTACACCTAAAAAGTCTCCAGTGTCCCAGTTCCAACTAAAGCTAGATACAAAATAAACTTCAGAAGTTCCGGAATTATTTCTAACAATAACATCATTAATAAAAGGGATTCCAGCTTGACCGTTTCTTCCACCAAATATTTTAGCCCAAGTTGCTCCTCCATCTTTGGATTGCCATAAGCCGTTACCAACTCCCTGATTGGTGTATTCCTCTCCAGAACCTATGTAAAAAATTTGTTTGTTATTTGGGTCATGGGTTATAGCAGTTACTGGTAAATTTTCAGGAATTCCTTCAATTTTAATCCATTGAGAATTTGGGTCGGATATTTTGGTGTTTTTAAATAATCCCCCACTAATACCAGCTGAAAAAACTGTTTCATCTGTTGTATCGTTTGGATCAAACATTGCTCCTTTAGTTCTTCCACCAACATTATTTGGTCCTCTTTCGTCCCACTTTGCTGCGATTGATTCACCAGGCACAATATTTTGTCTGACACTTCTAGCGTTGTTTAATTCTTCTTGAATCTTGTGAAGTTCATCAAACATAGGTCTTCCGGTAATTGGATCCATAGACCATTTCCATAATTGTTCAAAATATTGATTGGGTGGAAGACCTAAACTTCTTCTTTCATTTTTAGAAAGACGATATATTTCATCTTGCGAATTATTTTTTAAGTTATAATCATGATAAGATCTGGCAATAGTAGTGGATATACTATCATAACTTAAAAGCATAACAATTAGTAATGCAGACAATTTCAATAAGTATTTTTTATATCTAAAAATAAAACTCATAATTATTTCTTATCGTAAATATACAAATTTGTTACAAATTAAATAGCCACTTTACCTTTTATGTGTGGATGTGGATTATAATTCAAAATTTCAAAATCTTCAAATTTAAAATCAAAAATATCAGTAACTTTTCTTTTTATTTTTAAGATTGGTAATTTTCTTATTTCTCTAGATGATTGAAGGTTTAGTTGATCGATATGATTATTGTAAATATGAGCATCTCCAAAAGTGTGAATGAAATCTCCACTTTCATATCCACAAACATGTGCAATCATTTCAGTTAAAAGAGCATATGATGCTATATTAAAGGGAACTCCCAAAAAGATGTCTGCGCTTCTTTGATATAATTGGCAAGAAAGTTTGTTGTTATGAACATAAAATTGAAAAAAAGCATGACACGGCGGAAGAGCAGCTTTACCACTGGCAACATTTTCTTCAAAACTTTTGTTGGTATTGGGAAGAACGCCAGGGTTCCAGGCAGTTACAAGCATTCTTCTACTATTTGGATTTGATTTTAACGCTTCAATTACATCAACAATTTGGTCAATTCCATTGTTGTTCCAGTTTCTCCACTGAAATCCATAAACAGGACCTAAATCTCCATTTGAATCTGCCCATTCATCCCAAATTTTAACTCCATTTTCATTGAGGTATTTAATATTGGTATCTCCTTTTAAAAACCACAATAGTTCGTATACAATGGACTTTAAATGAAGTTTTTTAGTTGTTACCATTGGAAAACCCTCGGACAAATCAAATCTCATTTGATAACCAAAAACACTTTTAGTTCCTGTCCCGGTTCTATCTGATTTTTTGTTTCCAGATTTTAAAACATGATTAACTAAATCAAGGTATTGTTTCATAGATTAATTTTTCAAGCTAAAAATATAAAATAATAGACATTACAAAGAGTAAAATATTAAGAACTTTATCAAAAAATATTAACCAATAATCATTCCAGCAATTGTAGCGGAAAGAAGTGAAGCTAAAGTTCCCCCAACAACTGCTAAAAATCCGAATTTTGATAAATTTTTACGTTGTTTTGGTTCAAGCGCTCCAATCCCTCCGATTTGAATTCCAATCGAAGCAAAATTGGCAAAACCACAAAGCATGTAAGTAGCCATTATAATGGATTTTTGATAATTTAAATGTACGGCACTAGTTACATCTTTAAGACTAGAAAGCTGGATATAGCCTATAAACTCACTCGCTGCTAATTTTATACCTAAAAGTTGTCCCATTAAAGTGACATCTTCACTGGCTACCCCAATCAGCCACATTATGGGTGAAAATAAATAACCCAATAAAAATTCAAGAGAAAGTTTATTATAAACCGAATGGTTGCTAATTAATTCATTTATGTATAAAATACTTCCCAATCCATCTAACATGTAATTTATCATGGCAATGAATGCTAGAAATACCAAAAGCATAGCAGCAATATTTGCAGCTAATTTTAAACCCTCAGATGTTCCGTTTGAAATAGCTTCAAGAAAGTTAGATCCAATTTTATCTCTTGGAATTTTCAAATCTGTATTGACTTTACTAGTTTCGGGATATAATATTTTCGAAATAACAATTGCACCAGGAGCAGCCATCACAGACGCGGTAAGAAGGTGTTTAGCATAAAATATTTTTAGTTCAGGATCATCCCCTCCTAAAAATCCAATGTAAGCTGCCAGGACACCTCCGGCAACAGTTGCCATCCCTCCAATCATTACTAGAAGGATTTCAGATTTTGACATTTTCTCCAAGTAAGCTTTGATCATAAGAGGGGATTCTGTTTGACCAAGAAAAATATTACCAGCGACACTTAAGCTTTCTGGACCTGAAACCCCTAAAACTTTTGATAATATTATCGCCATCAGCTTAACAACCTTTTGTATGATTCCAAAATAAAATAAAATGGATGTTAATGCAGCGAAAAAAATAACTGTCGGTAAAATTGAAAAAATAAAAACATTTCCAAAATTGTCAATACTTACCAAATCACCAAAAAGAAATTTAGTTCCTTCCATTGTAAAATCAAGAATTTTAACAAAAATTTTACCTGCGTATTCAAACATTAATTTTACCCAAGATATTTTTAGAACTGCTACAGCTAAAATAATCTGTAGAATTAATCCAAATGAAGCTGTTTTCCAATTAATTGCTTTTTTGTTATTACTCAATAAAAAAGCAACAAAAATAAGTACACTCATTCCAATAAGTCCTCTAAAAAGACTTTCTAATGAAAACCCTTGACTCAAAATGATTTCTTTATTTTGCTCAAAAAATGACAGATTGAAAGCTTTTAAAATAAAAACTTGAATGTTGTTAATCATTATTTTCTTTTATTAATTTCATCTCTTAAGTAAGCAGCAAGCTCATAATCTTCATTTTTTACCGCTATAGCGATTGCTTTTTCAAGTTGTTTGATAGAAAGTTTAGTATAATCAACTTTTTTTGAAAGGGTATCTTTTTTTGTTTCTTTGGCTTTAGTGTTTTTGTTTTGGTCGGGTGTTAAAATTATACCTGCTTTTTCTAAAACATTTTCGTAAGTAAAAATGGGTGAATTAAACCTGATAGCTAAAGCAATAGCATCAGATGTTCGGGAATCAATAATTTCTTCAATTTTGTCTCTAACACATATCAAACTTGAAAAAAAGACCCCATCAACAATTTTGTGAATAATAACTTGCTTGATTTTAATTTCAAAACAATCAGAAAAACTTTTAAATAAGTCATGAGTTAATGGCCTTGGCGGTCTGATTTCTTGTTCCATTGCAACAGCGATAGATTGCGCTTCAAACCCACCAATGACTATTGGGAGTTTTCTTTCACCATCTTTTTCATTAAGCAATAAAGCATAAGCGCCATTATGAGTTTGACTGTAAGAAACACGGTTAATAGTTAAGCGAATTAAACTCATAAATTAAGAGAATTGGAATCTCTAAATTAATAAAATTATTATGAGTTTTGCGCTTTAAATGCTTTCAATTTTTCATTTAATATTGGAACAACTTGAAAAGCGTCTCCAACAACTCCATAATCAGCTGCTTTGAAAAAAGGAGCCTCCGGGTCATTATTAATAACAACTTTTATTTTAGAGGAATTAATTCCTGCTAAATGTTGAATAGCGCCAGAAATTCCAATAGCTATATATAGATTGGTTGCAACAGGCTTACCTGTTTGTCCGACGTGTTCACTGTGTGGTCTCCAACCCATATCTGAAACAGGCTTTGAACAAGCAGTAGCGGCACCTAATGTTTCAGCAAGATCTTCAATAAGATTCCAATTTTCGGGACCTTTTAATCCTCTGCCTCCAGAAACAACGATATCTGCATCGGCGATGGAAATTTTTCCCGAAACTTTTTCTGTTGACTTAACTGAAATACTTTTTTCTAATAGAATTGGATTGAAATCCTCCTCGATTCCCTTACCCTCATTTTCTTTGATTCCATAGGCATTACTTGATAGACCTATTAATTTAAGGTCAGAATTAATTGTTGAATCACAAAAAGCTTTGTTTGTGAATGAGGTCCTTTTAACAGTGAATGGGTTTAAATTACTTGGTAGTTCAACAACATTACTTAAATAACCGGCATCAAGTTCAACAGCAAGTAATGGAGCCATATACCTGGAATTAACACTGCTGCTCAAAACAACACAATTAGCATTTATACTTTTTGCTACTTGTGCAGTTACATTAGCTATAATTTTAGCATCAAAATTATCCAATTCAATATTAGATATTTTAATTATTTTATCTGCACCATATTTTTTTAATTCACTACTATCATCAGTATTGAAAGTAAGAACATGACAATCAACGTTTAATTTTTTAGCAAGAGCACTTGAATATGAAACTATTTCAAACGCATTTTTTTTAATTTTTCCCTGAGTGGATTCGATATAGGCTAATACAGACATATTTTTATTTTTTATAATACTTTAGCTTCATTGTGAAGCAAATCAATTAATTTATCAATTTCATCTGATGACACAAGTTTCACTTCTTGTCTTGGTTCAGGCTTGTGAAATTTAATAGAATTTGTTCTTAAATCTTGGTTGGAGCAAGGAACTACATCAAGAGGCTTTTGCCTTGCTTGCATGATTCCTCGCATATTTGGTATTCTAAGATCACTTTCCTCAACAAGACCCTTTTGTCCACCAATAATTAGGGGAAGATTACAATTTAAAATTTCTTTTCCTCCATCAATTTCTCTTTCAATTGTAGCTTGATTATTGTCAATTTCTAGACTGGTACAATTAGTTACAAAATTAATTTTAGAAAAACCAGCAATAAGTCCTGGAACCATACCTCCGTTGTAGTCAATAGATTCTCTGCCTGCTATAATTAAATCATAAGGGTTTGTGTTGATGTAATTAGTAATTTGTTTTGCAACAAAAAATCCATCTAGCGGTTCTGAATCAATTCTAATTGCCCTATCAGCTCCAATTGCTAAAGCTTTTCTTAAAGTAGTTTCAGTATTAGAAAGCCCAACATTAATCACATCAACAGTAGCATTTTGTTTTTCTTTAAACCACATAGCTCTAGTTAAACCAAACTCATCGTTGGGATTAATAACGAATTGAACTCCTTGATTGTCAAAGGTCTTGTTGTCATCTACAAAATTAATTTTTGAGGTGGTGTCTGGAACATGGCTAATACAAACTAAAATTTTCATGTAAAAAAGATATTTATTGAGACACAAATATATATAATTATTAAGAAAATACTATGCGTGCATAGCTTTTTTTACATTAAAAAAAAATTGTTTGTATAAATTATTTAATATTTTCGTGTAGAAATTAGTTTTAAATTATTTACATGAGAGTTATCCAATTCAGAGAAGCAATTTGTGAGGCTATGTCCGAAGAGATGAGACTGGATCAAAGTATCTATTTAATGGGTGAAGAAGTTGCTCAATATAACGGAGCCTACAAAGCATCTAAAGGAATGTTAGATGAATTTGGTGATAAAAGAATTATTGACACGCCAATTTCTGAACTAGGTTTTAGTGGCATTGGAGTTGGGTCAACAATGACTGGAAATAGACCAATCATTGAATTTATGACTTTTAATTTTGCCCTTGTTGGAATTGATCAAATTATTAATAATGCTGCTAAAATCAGACAAATGTCGGGTGGTCAATTTCCTTGTCCCATAGTGTTTAGAGGACCTACCGGTTCTGCTGGCCAACTGGCTGCTACTCATTCTCAAGCATTTGAAAGTTGGTACGCTAACTGTCCTGGTTTAAAAGTCATTGTTCCATCAAATCCTTATGATGCCAAAGGTTTACTTAAGTCTGCAATTAGAGATAATGATCCTGTAATATTTATGGAATCTGAACAAATGTATGGAGATAAAGGGGAAGTTCCACAGGACGAATATTTATTGCCAATAGGTGAGGCAGAGGTAAAAATTTCTGGAAAGGATGTAACAATTGTTTCATTTGGTAAAATATTAAAAGAGGCAGTTAAGGCAATAGATGAACTAAAAAAAGAAGGAATCGAGGCAGAACTTATCGACCTAAGAACCATACGCCCCTTAGATATTGATACAATTCTAGAATCTGTAAAAAAAACTAATAGGCTTGTTATACTAGAAGAATCCTGGCCCTTTGGAAATATTTCAACTGAAATTACCTATCAAGTTCAAAATCAGATATTTGACTATTTAGATGCGCCCATTGAAAAAATTAATACAGCAGACACGCCTGCACCTTACTCACCTGTTTTATTAGCTTAATGGATTCCCAATAGCAGTGATGTTATCAAATCTGTAAAAAAAGTGCTCTACAAATCATAAATTTCTTAAATACGTCTAGGGTTTTTTATTTAAACCTATTTGACTATTTTTGCCACCATTAAAATCTTAAATAAAAATAAAAATATGGAATCAATAATAATTTATTTACCAGTAGCATTAGCATTATTA
This sequence comes from Flavobacteriaceae bacterium, assembly GCA_029248455.1. Lineage (GTDB taxonomy): Bacteria > Bacteroidota > Bacteroidia > Flavobacteriales > Flavobacteriaceae > MAG-121220-bin8. The sequence goes on along the minus strand of JAQWJH010000028.1, from coordinate 53 downwards.
GGCTTGGCCTACATGACATATAAAAAATCATGGGTAATGAAACAGGATGCCGG
>JAQWJH010000053.1 GCA_029248455.1 Flavobacteriaceae bacterium | reverse complement strand
TTTTGCGTCATCTAAATATAATGTTGCTGAACCAATACTAACGTTCGATTCGTTTGTTGTTACAGCACTGTCGGTTACATTTCCACCATATTTATAATTTCCAAGAGAAAGCATTGCACTAACTGTTACAAATGGACCTATGTCGTAAGCTCCATCAATTTCAATTCCTGAGTGTATTTGTTCAACACCTGAAAAGTTTGCTTCTCCTCGCTCACCTCCAATTTCCACGTTTTCAAATAGAAACCTGTCTGTCCATGTTGTTCTGTATAAATTAACATTAAAAAACAGATCTTTGGCTCTGTAGCCATAACCAAATTCAAGTCCAAGTATTTTTTCATTAAACAAGTCAGCACCTGGTGTTGGAACGTTTTGATAATTTTGAAATACAGCATCTAAATTTGGTTGCTTTGAAAAATATCCAGCATTAACAAAAACATTGTTTTTTATATCTATGTTATAGTTTGCACCAACTTTAATAGTTCCACCCCAAATATTAACTTTTTCTGAGATTTGTAAAGGGTTTGAACTTTTATAAATGTAGTAGTCTTCTCTTTGAAATCCTTTATTTGAGACAGACCCTTGTGCAAAGACAGAAAGATTATCTTTAGAATATTCGGTTTGAAAGTATAAACCGATATAATCAATTACCCCAACATTATTTCTGTCGATTTTTTCTTCTTTATCCGTATCACCAAACACATTCCAAACATCACTAATTGGCCACCTGTATTCTTTAGTAACAACCTTTCCATCAGGAAAATCAGCATATCTACCATCTCTGTAACCATCAGAACCAAGTCTATCTCTTAAATTTCTGTAATGAAGCCCTCTGTAAAATCTACTATAAAAACCAACGTCAACGGTGATATTTTCATTAATTTTAGTTTTATAGTTACCAATTGCTCCAAACCAGTTATGCGAGTTTACTGAGTTTCGCTGAATCCAACCATTTCTTCTTTCAAATGGAGCGCTTGAAGAAAAGCTTTCATCATTTACAATAAATAGTCCTGTTGTTGGGTCAGGGCTCATTGCAGACGAACTTCCATCTCCCCAGTTAGCAGTTTGTCCACTATTATGTTTAACTACTTGATCCCAAAGAACATATCCGTTCTTAGGGTTTCTCCAATCACTTCCACTAAAAAACCCAAAACTTCCATTTCTACCCAAATCTCCAGAGCCTCCTCCTCTTCCAAGAGAAGCATAGGCAGTAGCAGATAAGGAACTTTTATTATTTATTTTATATTCCCAGTTTAGTGACGCGATGGGCTTGTGATAGTAATTATTTCTCATGTTAAAGCCCTCCCCATTTCTTAATCCGTAATTGTAATTGTATTTAATTCCATATTTTTTATAATCAGCTAGTGTAGCCATGTTATAATAACTTGTAGTCCTCTGTCCGTGAACTTGTGGAGCCCCAGTAACAACAAATTGTAAATTATGTTTATCACTAGAATCTTTATATCCATAGCCTAAAAAGTAAGAGTATCCCTCAAAAGAGGTTCCATCAACATAACCATCACCTGCAGTTCTTCCAAAGGAAGCTGAAAAAGCATGACCCGAGCTACTTACCCCCGTATTGTATGATGTTACAGTTTTTAAAAAACCATCATTACCAACCGAAGCTGATACTTTTCCACCTTGCTGTAAGGCAGTAGATTTTGTTACTACGTTAATTGTTCCTCCAACAGATGGGATTGGTAGTTTAGAGGATCCAAGCCCTCTTTGAACTTGCATGGCTGAAGCTACATCACTTAATCCAGCCCAGTTACTCCAATATACAGCTCCATTCTCCATATCATTTACAGGCATACCATTTATAAGTACAGCAATATTTTCCTGTCTAAATCCTCTTAGCCTTACTGTAGCATCTCCATAAGCACCTTGCATCGTAGTATAAACACCAGGTGTTTTATTTAGCAGCTGAGGCAGTTCCAAATTACCAACTGTTTCAGCAATTTCACTTGCGTAAAGTGTTGAGACTGCAACTGGGGTCTCTCTTACTTCAGCTAAATCTAAAGTTGAAAAAAGAGTCACCTCATCTAATTCATTAGAGCTTGCAGCCAATACCACGTTAATAGTATTAGATGTGCCAACTGCAATCGATTGAGAGGAATATCCAATGTAACTAAAAACAATAGTGTCTCCACTTGCTGCTGTTATCGAGTAATTTCCATCAAAATCACTTCCCACCCCGTTAGAAGTGCCTTTAACAATAACGGTAGCTCCGGGAAGAGCCACTCCATCTTCGTCAGTAATTGTTCCAGTAATAATATTTTGTGAATAACAGAACCCTGAAACAAGGATTGCTGTTAACATTAATGTTAGTTTTTTCATATTATAAGATAGGTTTGTTAATAAATACAAAATTCAAAAAATTTTATACATAAAACACCATGTTAGCATTAATTTTTTAAACAATTTTTGTGAATAACTAGTCTAAAGTTTAAGAAAATTTTTAAGAAGAGAATTTGTAGAATCGTCATGTTTTTTGGGATCTTTTTCTTCAATTTCTTTTAAAAGTTTAGAAGCTAATTGTTTGCCTAGTTCAACCCCCCACTGATCATAACTAAAAATATTCCAAACAATTCCCTGAACAAAAATTTTATGTTCGTAAATAGCGATTAAACTCCCAAGAGTTTCAGGTGTTAGTTTTTGAATTAACAGCGTATTTGTTGGTTTATTTCCTTCAAACACTTTAAAAGGCAATAAAGATTTGATTTGATTTTCACTGAGTGAAGAATCTTTAAGTTCTTCTTGGGCTTCTAAAATTGTTTTACCCATCATTAATGCTTCAGTTTGAGCAAAGAAATTAGACATCAATTTATTATGCTGTTTGTTCTCTTTAAATAGTGGATCACTAAATCCGATGAAATCACACGGTATTAGTTTTGTGCCTTGATGAATTAATTGAAAAAAAGCATGTTGAGAATTAGTTCCAGTACTTCCCCAGATAATATTACCAGTTTGGTAAGAAATATTTTGTCCATTTCTATCAGTATTCTTACCATTACTTTCCATCACTGCTTGTTGAAGGTAGGCAGGTAATTTTTTTAAATACTCAGAATAAGGTATGACGGCCTCTGTTTCACATTTGAAAAAGTTATTGTACCAAATACTTATTAGTGCGAGAATAACAGGAATATTTTTTTCAATCGGAGTTGATTGAAAATGATTATCCATTTTTCTAGCTCCTTTTAAAAGCGACTCAAAATTTTTACTTCCTATAGATAAACTTATTGAAAGCCCAACCGAACTCCAAAGAGAAAATCTTCCGCCCACCCAGTCATTCATTGAAAAAACATAATTGGGATTAATTCCAAAATTTTTAATTTCTGCCGTATTTGTTGATACTGCAGCAAAATGATTAATTACACTGTCTTCACCCAAATTTTTAATTAACCAATTTTTTATAGTAATGGCATTTGAAAGGGTTTCTTGAGTAGTAAAGGTCTTTGAAACAACAATAAAAAGAGTAGTCTCAGGATTTAGTTCTTTTAAAATTTCAAGAACATGATCTCCGTCTACATTAGAAATAAAATGAGTTTTTAGTCTAGAAGAATAATATTTCAAAGCTTCAACTACCATTGCTGGACCCAAGTCTGATCCTCCAATACCAATATTAACTATATCTGTGAAAATTTTATTAGTTGAACCTTTAATTTCTCCTGATATAATATCATCTGTAAATCGTTTAATTTTTTTTCTAGACTCTAAAACCTGAGGGACCACATCTTTATTGTCTACAAATATTTTTTTATTTTTCTCAGCTCTAACAGCAGTGTGTAAAACCGCTCTGCCCTCAGTTTGATTTATTTTCTCACCACTAAATTGATCTTCAATGGATTGCTGTAAATTACATTCTGAAGCTAAATTAAAAAGTAAGTCAAGGGTTTTTTTAGTTATTCTATTTTTAGAAAAATCAACAGTAAAATTCTCCCAACTTATTGTAAAATCTTCCGCTTTTTTACCATCTGCGAACATTTGTTTCATTTCAATATTTTTAATTTTGTTGAAATGAGACGTAAGATTTTTCCAAGTGGAAGTTAAGGTTGGATTATTTTTTTTCAAAAGAATGATTTAGTTGTTAGCAATCGATTTTTCCATTAAACTGTCATTTAGCCCGATTGAATCAAGTTGTTTTTTAACGGGTCTCATGTAAGTTAAGTATTTATCTTTTAAATTCTGAGAAATTGGCTTTGCTTCAGGAAGTTTTTGACGCAGTGGATCAACTTGCTTCCCATTTTTCCAGAATCTATAACAAACGTGAGGGCCAGATGTGTTTCCAGTCATTCCAACACTTCCTATATAATCACCTTGAGTAACAAACTGTCCTTTTTTCACCCCTCTTTTCTTCATGTGTAAGTACTGAGTTGAGTAGGTGCTATTGTGCTTTATCGTAACGTAATTCCCATTTCCTCGTGTGTAACCTGATTTAACAACAGTTCCACTTGCTGTTGCCCGTATAGCAGTTCCAACAGGCGCAGCAAAATCAGTTCCTAAATGAGGGCGAATTCTTCCGTAATAAGCTATCTTTCTTTTAAGGTTATATCGTGAGGAAATTCGACTAAACTGAACAGGAGATCTCAAAAAAGCTCTTCTTAAATTTTTTCCATTTTCGTCAAAATATTCATAAATTCCTCTTTTAGGATCCGTTTCAAATTCAATTGCATAAAAAGGTGTTTTTCTATGTTCAAAAAATGCAGAGTGAATTCTATTTAAGCCTACATATATGGAATCATCGACAAATTTACCAGTATATATTATTTTAAATTTATCCCCTTTTTCAAGTCTAAAAAAATCAATAGTCCAAGCATAAATTTCTGAAAGCTCATTGGATAATAATGGAGATAATCTTTCCTCTTCCATGGTTTCTGAAAGGGAGCTGGTAATAGTTCCTTGAGCTTCGAATTCAATTAATTTTACTGCTTTGGATTTTTTTTCAGCCCAAAGAGAATCTGTTAATGAAACCAATACATAATCAATAGGATTTGGCTGATAAACAAATAATTTAGGCGATTTTAAACTATCCTTTGAAAACAAAATTGTGTAGGGCTTGCCAATATTTATTTTTCTTACATCATAAACTTGTTTGGCTTTTTGAACAATATTAAATATTTGAGGGTAAAATAAATTGTTTTTTTCAAGAATAGTTCCAAATGAATCTCCACTTTTAACAGTATCTTTTACAACATGATAATCATTTAAAGTGTATCCAAATTGCTTTATAATCTTTTCTTTGACAACTTTTGGCTGTTGGGGTTTTGGATCTTTTTTGCAAGAATAATTGACACATATTATTAATACTATCAGTATAGTTACTTTATTCATTTATTTTAATTTTAAAGGGGTGCTTAAGTCCCTTGAACTCTTCAAGATCTGCCTCTATAGATCCAATTCTTAAACCAGCTTCAACTTTTATTGGAATTTTATTTTCATCATTAGTAACCCAAAGTGTGAGACTTTCACTATCCCTAAAAACTCTTCCAGATTCAATGATCGGATTAAATTTTAAGCAATTTACAACACCAAATTTCGTCTTTACATCTTCACGACCTAAGAATCGCATTCTAAAATTATAATTTTCGGCATCAAAAAAAACAGTTATTTTAATAAAATCATTAATTTTTAAATTTTTAATATCAAAATGATTTCTAAGAAAATAAAAAGTTGAAATTAAATCTTGGACATTCTCTTTAATAGGCACTTTATTAATCTGATTATTTTTGATGTCGTTTACAATTGCTTGATTGAGCGTGTAATCATATTTAATTTCAACATTTTTAGTATACCCACCCTCATAAATATTTCTGGTAGATTTTAATGGTTTTACAATATTTTTTTTAAAATAAGTTTCATATCTGTCTTCAACTTTGAAGAAAAACCTAGCAATTCCCGTGGTTCTTCCGATAGCTACTGCTTTGTGTACACTTTCATTGCCAACACTACTTTCTTGAAGTTCTAAAGTGGCATAACTAGCGTTGAAAATACCATAGTGAATTCTAAATTTAATCCACTCACCTGTTTTAAAAGAGTCGAATGATGAGCTAATAAACGGCGAACTAATTCCTTTTGAATTTTGACTATTAGCCAAGTTTGATAGAAGAAAAATGGAACAAATTACCAAAGCTTTTATTCTCATGAATACAAAAATATAAATACTATTTGGATGAATTTAAAAATGAGATTATTTTTTTTGCTTTTGCCACTCCAATTAGTTTAATAATTGACTCCTGGGGTGTTTCTTTTATTTTTTTAATTGATTTGTATTTTTTTAAAAGAGTGATTTTTGTTTTTTCTCCAATTCCAATAATCGAGTCAAGTGATGAATTTAATGCCTGTCCACTTCTTTTGTTTCTATGAAATGTAATTGCAAAACGATGTGCTTCATTTCTCATATGTTGTATTATTTTTAATGTTTCAGATCTTTTATCTAAATACAAAGGGATTGGATCAGATGGATAGAAGATTTCCTCCAATCTTTTTGCTATACCAAGAGCAATTATTCTTTTATCTAAATGTAACTTTTTCAAAGCAGAAACTCCAGAACTGAGTTGACCCTTTCCACCATCAATGATAATCAATGATGGCAATTTCTTTTTTTCATCAATCATTCTTTTATATCTCCTGTAAATGACTTCTTCCATTGAGGCGTAGTCATCTGGCCCCTCAACAGTTTTTATATTATAATGTCTGTATTCTTTTTTAAAAGGCTTTCCGTTTCTAAAAACAACACACGCCGCTACTGGATTTGATCCTTGAATATTAGAATTATCAAAACATTCAATGTGTTCAGGATCATTTTTCAATCTTAGATCATTTTTCATTTGATTCATAATTCTTTTTGAATGACGTTCTGGATCAACAATTTGAATTTTTTTTAATTTTTCGATTTTGAAGTAGGCAATATTTTTTTTAGAAAGTTCAAGAAGTTTTTTATTTTCTCCCATTTTTGGCACAATAAATTTAACAGGAATTAACGGAGCGTATTTAAATGGGCAAATGATAGTTTTGTTTTTTGACTGAAATTTATCTCTTAAATTGACAATGCACATTAAAAGCAGATCTTCATCTGTTTCATCCAATTTTTTTTTAAGCTCAATATTGTGAAACCTAACGATGCGACCATAGGCAACCTGTAAATAATTAACATAAGCATATGTTTGATCTGAAAGTATACTAAAGACATCTATATTATTTAGCTTAGAACTTACTACCGTAGATTTAAACTGGTAATTTTCTAAAAGTTCGATTTTTTCTTTAACTTTTTGCGCATATTCAAATTCCATATTTTTAGAAAAAATCAACATTTTTTTTCTTAAAACTTCTTTTGAGGGATTTAGTTTCCCCCTAAGGATTTCGCGAATAGATTTTATGTTAATTTCATAATCTTTCTCAGAAATTAATGTTTCATTAGGACGGACCTTATCATTTTTTTGAAAACCTAAAATCAAAGTATTTCCATTTTTTTTTAACACTCTAAGGCATAGAATTTTATCACTAGAATTAATCTGTTTTTCAGATAGATTGTAATTCCCTATTCTTAATGGGTAAAGATTATTAATTAAATCAAGAAGAATATTAATTGTTTTATAATTAGTGTAAGGGCCATAGTATTCAGAGCCATCTTTAATCACTTTTCTTGTGAACATAACTCTTGGAAACCTTTCTTTCTTAATACAGATCCATGGATAAGTTTTATCATCTCTTAGTAAGATGTTGTATTTAGGCTGGTATTTTTTAATAAGTGAATTTTCTAGTAATAAGGCATCCGATTCAGAGGAAACAACAACATGTTTAATCTCTGCTATATTTTTTACAAGATTTTTTGTTTTTTGAGAACCTACGTTTTTTTGAAAATAAGAGGATACTCTTTTTTTTAAATTTTTTGCCTTTCCTATATATATTATCTTATTGGATTCATTAAAAAACTGATATACACCAGGCTGATTAGGAAGGGTTGAAAATTCAGGATTTAAAGACTGTTTAATCACTGTACTAAAATAATTCTTTTTAAATTTTTATCTTGGCTTTTTAAACAAATTAAAAATGGAAATGTTTTTAGCATTAATTGTCACAAATATATGTTTTGTTGGAGTTGCCTTTGTTACAAATGAAAATAACGCAGATATGTTATTGGCTGGGTATAACACTATGTCCAAAAAAGAGAAAGAGTCTTTTGATTTAAAAAATTATCTTATTTTTTTTAAAAAGTTTTTTATAAACCTAGCTATTTATTCTTCATTAATATATATAACATCATATATAGTATTTGAAGAGTCTACTGCAGCTGTGATATACTTTTTCTCAATACTTATCCCATTACCTTATATGATATATAAAGGAAATAAATTTAAAATTAAGAAGTAGTGTTAAAAAAAGATCTAAGGGTACTTTTTAAAACAAAAAGAAATTCTTTGAGTGAAAATGATTGTAAAGAATTAAGCCTTGAAATTGCTAACAGATCTTTAAAAATGGCCATTTGGGATTATACTAATTATCACATTTTTTTCCCTATTGAAAAAAACAATGAAATAGATACACAATTGATCATTCAGATTATTCAAGGAAAAGATAAGAATGTAGTATTGCCTAAAACGAATTTTAACGATAAGACAATCACTAATTATCTTCTAACAGATGCTACTCTAATGACAATTAATGAGCAGGGAATTTCAGAACCAGTTTCAGGAATAAAGATAAACGAAGATCAAATAGATTTAGTTTTTGTCCCTTTACTTTGCTTTGATAAGTTTGGAGATAGAGTGGGTTACGGAGGGGGCTATTACGACAGATTTTTAAAAAAGTGTTCATCAAAAACAATAAAAATAGGGTTATCTTTTTTTGAACCAATTGAAAAAATTAGTGATGTATTTTTACAAGATATAAAATTGGATTATTGTATTACACCTGAAAAAATCTATAAATTTTAAGTAAATATTTTTTTGTTAAACACCAACATAATACCAACTCCGGTACTAATAGCTGTATCAGCAAAATTAAAGACTGGCTCGAAAAAAGTAAAATTATTTCCACCTAAAAAAGGAAACCAATTGGGCCAGGTCCAAGAAAACATTGGGAATTGTAACATGTCAACTACATGTCCATATAAAAGCGATTCATAACCATTTCCTGGGTTAAAACTGGCAATATTAAGGTAACTATCAGTAAATAGATAGCCATATAAAATTGAATCGATTAAATTTCCGATGGCACCAGCTAAAACCAAAGAAATACTAATAATTAGGAGTTTATGTTCTTTTTTATTAATACTATCATAAAGCCAATAAAAAATTAAAGGAACTGCTGTAATTCTAATTACAGTTAGAATTAATTTACCTAACCTATCGCTAATAAAGGGAATAAAATCACTGATTTTGGCCCCCCATGCCATACCTTTATTTTCTACAAAAAGAACTTTGAACCATCCCCAATCGATCAAAGCTTCAGAACCATAAATAGTTAAGGGGAAATGTAATTTTATGTAAACTTTGGAAAACTGATCAATTAGAAGAATTAGAAATATTATTAGTACGGACTTATTTAGACTCATAAATTGTAATTAAACCACAACTATTAAGACATTTTGTTTTTAGCCTCTATACTTAAAGTTGCATGTGGAACAAGTTCTAAACGCTTTTTATTTATTAGCTTACCGTTTTCTCTACAAACACCATATGTCTTATTTTCAATTCTAATTAGTGCACTTTTTAAATCTCTAATAAATTTTTCTTGTCTAATGGCAAGTTGAGTATTAGCTTCTTTAGACATTGTTTGCGAGCCTTCTTCAAAAGCTTTAAAAGTGGGGGAAGTATCCTCAGTACCATTATTTCCATCGTTCATGTAAGCACTTTTAATAAGTGCCAAATCATTTTGAGCTTTTTCAATTTTCTCTTCAATGAGAGATTTAAAGTATTTTAAGTCTTTATCTGAATAACGAGTAGTTTCCATGATTATTTTTTTTCTATATTTAATTTAGTTTCTATATTATCAAAGTTAATTTCAATACCTCTATTAATTGAATCTTCAATATTTAATTTTACAGAGAGTGTTTCATTCATTATATATTCTCTGTTTTCAAAAATAGCTTTTTCAATAATATTATCCCTCTGAATATTTAAAATAATTTTATCAGTAACCAAAAGACCAATTTCTTTTCTATGATTTTGGATTCTGTTTACAAGTTCGCGAGCTATTCCCTCATTGACTAACTCATTATTTAATTGAACGTCTAAAGCAACGGTAATATTGTTTTCAGAAGCAACTAACCACCCCTTAATGTCTTCAGAAATAACTTCAACATCGTTAGGGTTAATTACAATAGGATTATCGTTTACTATTACTGAAATAGTATCGCCGTTTTCAATTTTTTCAATATCACTTATGTTAAGTAGTTTTATTTTTTCAGCTATTGGGGTCAATAGTTTTCCAAATTTTGGACCTAAACTTTTAAAATTAGGCTTTACTTTTTTTACTAATATTCCAGATGAATTGCTGATTAGTTCAATTTCTTTTACATTCACCTCTGATTTAATAAGCTCTGAAATTTGTTCAAACTGTAATTTTTCATTCTTATTGCTGTAAGGAATCATTACTTTTGATAAAGGTTGGCGGACTTTAATTTTTTCTTTTTTTCTAAGAGACAAAACTAATGAGCAAATTGTTTGAGCTTTTCTAATTTTCTTTTGTAATTCAGTATCAATTAACTTATTTCTTGAAATAGGGAAATCTTCAAGGTGAACAGACTTAAATGAATTAAAACTAGAATTTGAACTTAAATCACAGTACAACCTATCCATGTAAAAAGGAGCAATTGGGGATGAAATTTTAGCAATTTCTATCAAACACGTATATAAAGTTTGATAAGCACTAATCTTATCTTTTTCGTATGATCCTTTCCAAAACCTTCTTCTAGAAAGTCTAACATACCAATTACTTAGATATAATTGAACGAATTTAGAAATTGATCTAGCAGCTTTTGTAGGTTCATAGTTAGAGTAATATTTGTCAACTTCAAAGATTAAAGAGTTTAGTTCTGAAATAATCCATCTATCAAGTTCAGACTTTTCACTATTTTCAATTTCTTTTTCTTGGCAATTAAAATTATCAATATTGGCATAAAGAGTAAAAAATGAGTAAACGTTATATAATGTTCCAAAAAATTTACGTTTACTTTCCTCAATGCCTTCAACATCAAATTTTAAATTATCCCAAGGATTAGCATTACTTATCATATACCATCTTGTAGCATCAGGCCCAAATTCTTCAATTGTCTTGAAAGGATCTACTGCGTTGCCCAACCTTTTAGACATTTTCTGGCCATTTTTATCAAGTACCAGACCGTTGGAAATCACATTTTTATATGAAATTGAATCAAAAACCATTGAACTAATTGCGTGAAGAGTATAAAACCATCCTCTAGTCTGATCGACTCCTTCAGCTATATAATCAGCTGGGAAGGCTATATTATCGTCAATCATTTCTTTATTTTCAAAAGGGTAATGCCATTGAGCATAGGGCATAGAACCAGAATCAAACCATACATCAATTAAATCTGATTCTCGAAACATTTTTTGTCCGGAACTGGAGGCTAAGACGATCTTATCCACTATGTTTTTATGAAGATCAATTGAATCATAATTAGATTCATCCATATTATTAATTTCAAAAGAATGAAAAGGGTCTTCTTTCATAAAACCTAAACTAATTGACTTTGCAATTTCATTTTTTAATTCTTCAACTGAGCCAATTATAATAGTTTCTTTAGAGTCCTCTGATCTCCAAATAGGGAGAGGAATTCCCCAATACCTAGATCTTGACAGATTCCAGTCGTTTGCATTAGCCAGCCAATTTCCAAACCTTCCATCTCCAGTCGATTTAGGCTTCCAATTGATTGATTCGTTTAGCTTTATTAGAGCTTCTTTTTTTTCTGTCACTTTAATAAACCAAGAATCTAATGGATAGTATAAAATAGGCTTATCGGTTCTCCAACAATTGGGGTAACTATGCACATATTTTTCAACTTTAAAAGCTTTATTTTCTTCCTTTAATTTTATAGCAATTTCGACATCAACAGATTTTTTAGGTTTTTTTTCTGTAGAACTGTAATATTCATTTTTCACATATTTTCCCCCAAGCTCTCCTAATTCTGGTATAAATCTTCCTTGTAAATCTACAAGTGGAACTAGTTGCTGGTTTTCATCATAAATCAGCATTGGAGGAATTTCTGGATTTGCCTCTTTTGCAACTTTAGCATCATCAGCTCCAAAAGTTGGTGCTGTGTGAACAATGCCCGTACCATCCTCAGTAGTTACAAAATCGCCACCTATAATTCTAAAAGCGTTTTCGGCATTTTTATAAGGAAGAGGTGCCTCGCTCCAAAGTTGTTCGTATTGAACTCCTATTAAATCACTACCTAAAAAAGTGTTATTTACAAAATAGGGAATTTTATTTTTGGCATTAGTTTCTAATTTCAATTCTTCTTTTTTTTCTACCTTAAAAAAAGAATTAGACAAAACTTTTGACACTAAATTTTTAGCTACTACAACGTGTATTGGTGTCTTGGTGTATTGATTAAAAGTGGAAACTATAGTATATTTTATTTTTGGACCAACAGTCAGCGCTGTATTTGATGGAAGTGTCCATGGCGTTGTCGTCCATGCTAAGAAATAGACTGAATCGTAATTTTTTAAACTTTTGGGCAAAGTGTTTTTTATTGCATTAAACTGAGCAGTTACTGTGGTATCTGTAACATCTTGATATGTTCCAGGTTGATTTAGCTCATGCGAACTAAGACCAGTCCCCGCTTTTGGAGAAAATGGTTGAATGGTGTAACCCTTGTAAATCAAACCTTTATCAAAGAGATTTTTTAATAACCACCAAACAGATTCTATATATTTTGGTTTATAAGTTATGTATGGGTTATCCATATCAACCCAGTACCCCATTTTTTTAGTTAAATTATTCCACACGTCGGTGTAACGCATAACAGCCTTTTTACATGCCTTGTTATAATCTTTAACTGAAATTGATTTGCCAATATCTTCTTTAGTAATGCCAAGTTCTTTTTCAACACTAAGCTCTATTGGAAGGCCATGAGTATCCCAACCAGCTTTTCGCTGAACTTGAAATCCTTTTAAAGTTTTATATCTACAGAAAATATCTTTGATACTTCTTGCCATAACATGATGAATCCCAGGCATTCCATTTGCAGAGGGAGGTCCCTCGTAAAAAACAAATTTTGGAGCACCTTGTCTTAAATCAATACTTTTTTTAAATGAATGGTTGGATTCCCAATCAGTAAGAACTTCTTTGGCAATTTGCGATAGATTTAGTCTTTTGTATTCCTTAAAAGCCATCTTATTAAGATCATAATTTTATAAGAAGCGAAAGTAACCATTTTAGATTAAATTTTTTTAGAAATCATATTCAAAAACTATATTAAGGTTTCTTCCAGGTGATGAAATTCCTGAAGCGAACTCCCGGTAGTGAATATCAAGTAGATTGTCTAAAATCAAAATTGTTTTTAGGTTTTTGGTTAATTTAAGTGAGGAAGAGAATTTTAAAACACCCCAAGAAGGCATTCCGTTATATATTGGAGCTTTATTTTGATAACCTATAATTGGAGTTTCTTCAAGACCGTCTTCTCCTCCTTTACTGTACTCTTCTGGATTTTTGGCCTCAGAAAATCTGTATGACAATTGCATTTTTAGATTTGAATCAATCCATTTTAAATAAAATGCTCCAAATAATGGGGAAATTGAGGGTAGTGGATTAGGATTTTTAACACTTCCCCCTCTTGTATATGTTAGGTTACTCTTAAAAAAAAAGTTTTCTGAAATTTTAGCTTCTGAATCAAAAGAAAAGCCATAAATATAAGCTCTACCTTTATTAATATTAGCCATAGTTATAACCTCTTCAGAATTATAAAGAATTGTATTAGGACTATCGGTAGTTTGGTCATTTAAAATTTGAAAAAAATCCCTTGTTATATGATTAGTTATATGAGTGTAATAAAGATTCAAAGAAAAAACATTCATTTTATCATTATAAAATTTACTGAGCCCTAGCTCTGAACTGTATGCATATTCAGGCTTGAGTTTTTTGTTAGGAACAGAAAGCATTCCCCTGTTTTCTCTTATCTTTCCAATATCATCAATGTTTGGGGACCTGAATCCACTGGAAAAATTAGTATTTACTTGCCAGTTATTATCAGACCTCATAACGTAACCTATGCTGCCTGTGAGTGACGAATTTTTAGTATTAACTGTGTTTAAATTGGCGTCAATAAGTGCAGCTTCTTCCCAACTAGCATTAAGATTTGTTTGGGTATACCTCATTCCGATGTTAAAATTAGATTTTGCTGAGATATCTTTTCTAAATTCATAATAAGTTGCTATTGTACTGTAATTACTTCCATCGCTTGGGTATCGAGTGGGAATATTAAAGATTTTATCAGTATTGTTTGAACTGATTAAAGAGGGATTCCCTTGAATTAATTTTTCTCCACTAGCATTTGAGTTTACATCATTATAAGTGTATTCAAATCCATAAGAAAAAGATGATTTATCTTTTTCAAACCCAACAAAATCTAAATTTAATGAATAGACTTTTACATTTTCAAATTGGGAATTTAAAATCAGAGACTGAAATTTTCTGTTGTTTCTGGATTCTTTTATATTTTGATAAGCAGCAACAACAGACCCTTTGCTTAACCAATTTTTATTATTTAAAAAATTATATGTTGATGAGAATAGACTTCTTTCCTGAGGACCATAAAACCACTGAGCATACTTGAGATTTTCCTCATTATTAAATTCATTCAATTTATCATATCTATCAATGTTTGATGATTTAGAATGTTGAATATTGAAAATAATATTAGAATCATCGGAAATTTTAAAATTTAACTTTTGTAAAAAGTCTAACTGCGAATAGCCAGTGTTAGTTTGAATTTCTGAATTTTTATTTAAATGATTATGAGAATTTAGATTATTGCCATCGAGAAAATATTTATTCAATCCCCAATTTTTAAAACCATGATTTCTTTTACTACCCATAATTATATCGCCAAAGTCAGAATAAGAAAAACTAGTAAAACTTGCCCATTTGTTTTTACTAAACTCTACGCTAAAATTATTGACCTTGTGATTAAGCGTGGTATTATAAGAACTGGCTCCAGTTAATGTCCAAATTTTTTCGTTATTAATTTTTGGTTTTTTGGTGTAAAAATGTACTACCCCTCCCAATGCATCTGAGCCGTAACCAACTGAAGATGGTCCAAAAATAATTTCAGTTCTTTCAAGTGTATACGGATCAATTGTTATCGCGTTTTGAAGATGGCCAGACCTGTATATGGCATTATTCATTCTAACTCCATCAATAACAAGTAAAACTCTATTAGCTTCAAACCCTCTAAT
Source organism: Flavobacteriaceae bacterium (assembly GCA_029248455.1). Taxonomy (GTDB): domain Bacteria; phylum Bacteroidota; class Bacteroidia; order Flavobacteriales; family Flavobacteriaceae; genus MAG-121220-bin8. Next base: position 23,022 of record JAQWJH010000053.1, on the reverse strand, counting down.
CACAGGACTTCCTCCAGCTCCTTGGGATTTTTGAATCCTGATTCCCCCTCCATAGTATAATAAATCAGCGGATGTTTGAGGTAAATCAAGTTCAGTTTTTTTTGAATTTATTAAAGAAACTTTTCTAGAAATTTTTTCTTTATTTTCTCTGTTTCTTCCCACCGAAAGAATAATCTCAGATAATACTTGAGTCTTTGGATATAAGTAAATAATAGATTGAGAAATACTATTAACCGAAAGTATTCGTTTTTCGTATGAAACATGACTAAATATCAAGGAATCTGTTTGTTTAAAAGACGAAAGGTTTATTACCCCATTTGAATCTGATAGAATTGTTAACGTTTGCAAAGTATTATGTACTGCAACATTTGGAACGACAGATTCGTCTTGAAAATCTTTAATAATCAGTTGTTGAGAAAAGCTATTTAGCGATATTATTAAAAATAATGCTAATAACGACTTACTTTCTTTTAAAAAGATCATACATGATGTTAAGTGATTGAGGCCTTCTGAAATTTTCCATGTGTATTTGCATATATTTCATTAAAAATTCTAACAGCTCTTTTCTTTCAAAAGAGGATGTAATCAAGTCTTTAATCCCATCAAAATCTGTGCCTAAAAATCCTTTAAAATTTTTAATTACATTTCCGTTTATGTAATTAATATTTTGGGAATCATTACTAAACTCTCCATTTAACATATCAAATCCATCAAATATAATGTTGGTTTTATCAGGCGAAATTCCAAGATATCTTAAAAATTTAATTACAAAATGAATGTGAAAATTTGTGTAATTTGAACTGTTATCAAGCCAAATCATAGAAGTTTTTATGAATGCGTATAAAGACTCATTACTTTCTTCTTCTTGTATGCTTTTTGACAAAATTTCTGCTAAAAACTGAACAATAGTATTTTTCACAATGTCAAAAGGTATCGACTTATAAGGCGAAATTATTTTAGCTGAGCGGATATTATTAAGCTTTCCCAGCCCTTTATGACTTGCATCAATTTCTAAAATGGTTAATGGTTGAAATAGCCCAACATTTAATCCTCTTTTTTTTTGTGATCTAATTCCTTTTAATAAATATGATTTTATTCCATCTGAAAGGGTAAAGCATTTAACTATTAGACTAGTTTCGGAATATTTTATTGAACTTAAAGCAATGGCTTCAGTAGATACTAACATTTCAAAAATTATAATTAAATAATTTAAACCACTCCTTGAGCGATCATCGCATCTGCGACTTTTATAAAACCGGCAATGTTAGCACCTTTTTCATAATTAATATATTTTTTTTCTTTTCCATGAGTGATGCACGAATTATGAATATCTAGAATTATGTCTTTCAGCTTATTATCTACTTCCTCTCTTGTCCAGCTGTATCGTAATGAATTTTGAGCCATTTCTAGCCCTGAAACTGCCACTCCCCCAGCGTTTGAAGCTTTCCCTGGGGCATATAAAACTTTGTTTTTTCTAAAAACAGTAATAGCATCTGGCGTACAAGGCATATTCGCCCCTTCGCTAATACAAATACATCCGTTTTTAATTAAACTTTCAGCATCATTTTTGTTCAATTCATTTTGAGTTGCACAAGGTAGAGCGATGTCGCAGGGCACATTCCAAGGTGTCTTACTTTTATAAAATTTTGCTTTGGGGTATTTATTTAAATATTCGGAGATTCTAACTCTTTTATTATTTTTCAAGTCCATAATATGGTTCAATTTTTCACTATTTATTCCCTCTTTATCATAAATAAAACCAGATGAATCAGATAATGTGACAACTTTAGCTGAAAGTTGAATACATTTTTCAGCAGCAAATTGAGCTACATTTCCTGACCCAGAAATAACGACAGTTTTTTTGGAAACAGATTGGTTAATATGATTGAGCATATTTTCCGCAAAATAGACGGTTCCATAGCCTGTTGCCTCAGGTCTAATTAATGACCCTCCCCAAGATAGTCCCTTTCCTGTTAAAACTCCTGTAAACTCTTTTTTTAATTTTTTATATTGACCAAACATAAATCCAATTTCTCTTCCTCCAACACCAATATCACCGGCAGGAATATCTGTATTTGGACCAATATATCTAAAAAGTTCAGTCATAAAACTTTGACAGAATCTCATTATTTCACCATCGCTTTTACCTTTTGGATCAAAATCAGACCCTCCCTTTCCTCCTCCCATAGGAAGAGTTGTTAGACTATTTTTGAAAACTTGCTCAAAAGCTAAAAACTTAAGTATACTTAAATTTACTGAGGGATGAAACCTCAATCCACCTTTATAAGGGCCAATTGCAGAGTTCATTTGTACTCGGTATCCTCTGTTTACTCTAATTTCACCACTATCGTCTACCCAATTCACCCTGAACATTAATACTCTTTCAGGTTCAACCATCCTCATTAAAATATTTTTACCGTGATAAATTTTATTGGAAACAATGTAAGGAATTACAGTTTCGGAAACTTCCCTAACAGCTTGCATGAATTCAGGTTCGTGAGAATTTCTTACAGAAATTTCGTTTAAAAATCTTTCTAAATTTTTATCCATAAGTAATTAGTTTAAGTTGAAAATAACAACTCTAAGATAACGAATTAACTCAAATTAAATATTAGAGTTAACCTATGGCTTGTTTCAAATCTGAAATTAGATCATCAGCATCTTCAATCCCAACACTAAGTCTGATTAAAGAGTCAACAACCCCTGAAGCTTCTCTTTCAATTTTAGGAATGGAGGCATGGGTCATTGAAGCAGGGTGGCCAGCAAGACTTTCTACGCCCCCAAGAGATTCAGCAAGAGTGAATACTTTAAGTTTTTCTATAATTTTCAATGCTTTATTGAAATCATTTCCTTTGCTAGTAAACGAAATCATTGCACCAAAATCGGACATTTGATTTTTTGCAATTAAATGGTTTGGGTGAGATTTGAAACCTGGCCAGAAAACTTTTTCAATTAAAGGATGCTTTTTTAAAAATAAAGCTATTTTTTTTGCGTTTTGACAATGTCTTTGCATTCTTACATGCAAAGTTTTTATCCCTCTTAAAGTCAGAAAGCTATCCATGGGTCCACAGATTGCTCCACTGGCATTCTGAATAAAATAAAGTCTTTCAGCTAAACTTTTATTTTTTACTATTAATGCACCTAAAACAACATCACTATGCCCAGCTAAATATTTTGTTGCTGAGTGCATGACAATATCAGCACCTAAATCAAGAGGGACTTGTAAAAATGGAGTGGCAAAGGTATTGTCTACAGCTAGTAAGAGATTATTTGATTTTGCAAGTTTACTAAAGGATTTAATGTCAATAATGTTCATCATTGGATTAGTTGGAGTTTCAATCCAAATCATTTTAGTATTATCATTTATTAAATTTTCAACATTTTTGGCATCATTCATTTTAGTAAAGTGAAATTTAATTCCAAAATTTTTAAATACACTTGTAAATAATCTATAAGAACCCCCGTAAAGGTCATTAGTTGATATTACCTCATCACCTGGACTTAATAATTTTAAAACCGCATCAATTGCCGCAAGACCTGATCCAAATGCTAAACCATACTTACCGTTTTCTATGCTTGCAAAAGAACTTTCTAATGCTTGACGTGTTGGATTATGAGTTCTACTGTATTCATAGCCTTTATGCTTGCCTGGACTTGTTTGAGAATAAGTAGATGTTTGGTATATGGGGGGCATGACAGCTCCATAGCCTTTTTCTGGAATTTGACCTCCGTGAATAGTTTTGGTATTGAATTTCATTTGAGTAAAGCAATTAAAAAATATTAATCAAAGATATATTATCTTAAAAGAATCTTATAATTTTAAAGTTTATTAATAAATTATAATTGAATAAAGTATATTTTTTATCGACTTGCTCTACTTGTAAAAGGATTTTAAAGGGTTGGGAATTGAGTGGTAATGTTATCAAAATAGATATAAAAAGTAATCCCTTAAATGAAAATGATTTAGACGAACTTTACAATATTTGTAAAAGCTATGAAGGGTTATTTAACAAAAGAGCTATTCTATTTAGAGACAGAAAAAACAATATTAAATCCGTAAGTGAAAAAGATTATAAGAATATGTTATTGACGCATTACAGTTTTTTAAAAAGACCTGTTCTAAAAATTGGCAACAAACTGTTCATTGGAAATACAAAAAAAGTTGTCAATAACGCTTCTGAATATTTAATGAATTTTAATCGTTATTAAAAATTTAAAATCATGTCAAAATTTAAAATTAGCTTCTTACTATTTGTTTTTAATTTGGGGTTTTCTCAAAATGAATCTTTAAAAACTGAAATTTGGAAACCAGTTCCTGAAAAAATAGACGCATATAATTTTAACAAAGCTCCAAGCGATGCAATAGTTTTGTTTGATGGAAGTGATTTCTCAAGCTGGATTGGACAATACTCGAATAAAACCCCTGAGTGGAAAATCAATAAGGACGGATCAATGACTGTCATTAATGGTACCGGTGGAATTAAAACCAAAAAGTCTTTTGGGTCAGTACAACTACACATAGAGTGGAAAACAAATGAAACAACAAAAAAGTATAAACCACAACAACGATCGAATAGTGGAATTTTCCTTCAACAAAATTATGAGTTACAAGTTTTAGACAGCTACGAGAACCCAACATATGTAAACGGTCAAGCAGGTTCAATTTACAAACAACACATACCATTAGTAAATTCAAGTAAAAAACCCGGAGTATGGCAATCATTTGATATAGTTTTTAATGCACCAGTTTTTAAAAAAAACAGACTTGTTAAGCCTGGTTATTTTACTGTTTTTCAAAATGGTGTATTGATACAAAACAATGTAGAAATTAAGGGAACAACAACAAATGTTGGCCCTTCGTCATATAAATCTCATGGCAAACTTCCACTGGTTTTGCAAGATCATCCAAAAATTCCTGTGAATTTTAGGAATATTTGGATTAGAGAATTACAAACTAAAGATTGATATTTTTGTAACTTTGACCTCTATGTTACAATCAATGACTGGCTTTGGAAATTATTCCGTTGACTCTGAAATTGGAAAAATATCTGTAGATATTAAAACTTTGAATAGTAAAAATCTTGATTTAAATTATAACCTAAGTCCTTTTTTAAAAGATTTAGAAAATGATATAAGATTGATAATAATGAGTTCTTTCAAAAGAGGAAAAGTAGATATTAAAATAAATTTCAAAATCACAAAAAAGCAATTTTCTACAAATCTAAATCATGAGTTAATTAAATTATATATTAAAGATTTACAGCAAATTGTCCCCGGAGATGCAATGGAATTTTTAAAAATTGCGATTTCACTTCCAAATTCTATTGAAAATAATCAATCAAATTTAGATAATAAAATCAGTAATGACATCAAAAATGCTGTTAAACATGCTGTTAAAATGGTTATTGATTTTAGAAAACAAGAGGGAAATTCTTTAAAAAAAGATATTTTAAACAATGCTAGTTTAATTCAAAAAAAAATCAAGCTAGTTGAGAAATTAGCTCCGAAGAGAATAGAAAAAATTAAAGAAAAAATTAATAAAAACTTAGTAGATCTTAGCTTGGAGGTTGATTTAAATAGATTTCACCAAGAACTTATTTATCATCTTGAAAAATTAGACATAAATGAAGAGCTAGTTAGGCTTAATAACCATTTAATTTTTTTAAAAAAAACAGTTAATGATAAAGAAATAGAAAAAGGTAAAAAGTTAACTTTTATTGGACAAGAGATTGGTAGAGAAATAAATACTATTGGTTCAAAGTCTAATCATCTTGAAATACAACAAATTGTTGTTGAAATGAAAAATGAGTTAGAAAAAATCAAAGAACAACTTCTAAATGTATTGTGATGTCTATTGGAAAATGTATAATTTTTTCTGCACCCTCAGGAAGTGGTAAGACTACTTTAGTAAAGTATCTCTTAGGCCAAAATGAGTTAAATCTTATATTTTCTATTTCGGCAACAACTAGAAAAAAGAGAAATAACGAAAAAAATAAAGTTGATTATATTTTTTTAGACAAAGACTCTTTTAAAAATAAAATTGGAAATGAAGAATTTTTAGAATTTGAAGAAGTTTACGAAGGTGTTTTTTATGGGACATTAAAAGAATCTGTTAGAAATCTTTTAAATAAGTACAATGTAATTTTTGATATTGATGTGGAGGGAGGTTTAAAATTGAAAAATCAATTTAATGAAAAAGCATTAGCTGTTTTTGTAAGACCCCCAAGCATTCAAGAATTACAAAAAAGACTTAATAAACGAAATAATGATTCCTCAGAATCAATTAATACTAGATTGTCTAAAGCTAAACTTGAATTATCAAGAGAAGAATTTTTTGATAAAACTATTGTTAATGATGATTTATCTGATTCTAAAAAAGAAGCCTATAATTTGGTTAGTGAATTTTTAAATAAAAAATGAGACACATAGGTTTGTTTTTTGGGACATTTGATCCTTTACATAATGGGCATGTTTCAATCGCGAAGTATTTCATCAAAAAGTTGTCATTTGATGAACTTTGGCTTGTAGTTACTCCTTTAAATCCTTTTAAAAATTCTAAAAACATTTCCAATGAAAGTAAAAGGTTAGAAATGGTAGAAAATTTTTGTAAAAATGAAGAAAAAATTAAATGCTCAAAAGTAGAATTTGAATTACCAAAACCTAATTACACCTCAGACACTATTGATTTTATAATTAATAAGAATAATAACACAAAATTTTACATAATATTAGGTCAGGATAATTTAAATAGTTTGCATTTGTGGAAAGATTCAGAAAAGATTTTAAAGCATCAAATTTGTGTTTATCCAAGGAATAATCTAGATCAGTCAACTAATAATTTGATTCACCATAAAATGGTTAAGCTATACAATGCTCCAATAATGGATATATCTTCGTCATTAATTAGAAATATGATAAATAAAAAAGAATCTATAAAACATTTAATTCCTAAAGAAGTGTTTTTAAAAATCAAAAAAAAGTAAATTTAAAACGTATATCCTTGAATTTTTAACCAATTGTTAACAATTTGTATGATTTTTTTTCTTCAAATTGCATCCCCTTAGTTTAATAAGTAATTATATATAATGGAAAATAATAAAAAAGTAGATATCAAAGAAATCAACAAAAAAATTGAAAAAGAGAGTGCTTTTATTGATTTGCTTACACTAGAGATAAATAAAGTTATCGTTGGCCAAAAGCATATGATTGAAAGGTTATTAATCGGACTTTTAGGTAAAGGTCATATATTATTGGAGGGAGTTCCTGGATTAGCAAAAACACTTGCAATTAATTCTCTTAGCAAAGCAGTTAAGGGAAGTTTTAGTAGAATACAATTCACGCCAGATCTTCTGCCAGCCGATGTAGTTGGTACAATGATTTATAATATGAAAGAGAATGACTTTTCTATTAAAAAGGGTCCAATATTTGCAAATTTTGTTTTGGCTGATGAGATAAATAGAGCTCCAGCTAAAGTTCAGTCAGCGCTTTTAGAAGCTATGCAGGAGAAACAAGTGACTATTGGAGATAAGACCTTTAAATTGGCACCACCTTTTTTAGTAATGGCAACACAAAACCCTGTTGAACAGGAGGGAACCTACCCACTTCCTGAGGCTCAAGTTGACAGATTTATGTTGAAAACAGTTATTGATTATCCTAACATTAAGGATGAGCAACAAATAGTAAGAGCGAACATTAATAATAGTTTTGGAGATATAAAGCCAGTGGTAACGGTTAAGGAAATAATTAAGGCTCAAGATTCCGTCAAATTGGTTTACATGGACGAAAAAATTGAACAATATGTCCTTGATTTAATTTTTGCCACAAGATATCCAGAAAAATATGGATTAGACGAACTTAAACCGATGATTAATTTTGGAGCCTCACCCAGAGGAAGTATAAATCTCGCAAATGCATCTAGATGTTATGCTTTTATTAAAAGAAGAGGATATGTAATTCCTGAAGATGTCAGAGCTGTAATTCACGACGTTTTAAGACATAGAATCGGATTAACATATGAAGCGGAGGCTGAAAGTATTTCATCTGAAGATATAATAAATAAAATTGTTAACCAGGTGGAGGTCCCCTAACCTTTGTTAGTTATCAGCTTTTTTCAGAAAAACAATATTTAATTTTTTTCAGTGGAAACAAAAGATCTTTTAAAAAAAGTAAGAAAAATTGAAATTAAGACAAGAAGATTAACTAATAATATTTTTGGAGGAGAATATCATAGTGCTTTTAAGGGTAGAGGAATGACTTTTAGTGAGGTAAGAAATTATCAATTTGGAGATGATGTCAGAACAATAGATTGGAATGTTACGGCAAGATATAATGAACCCTTTGTTAAAGTTTTTGAGGAAGAAAGAGAGTTAACATTAATGTTATTAGTAGACGTTAGTGGCTCTGAATTTTTTGGGACTGATAAGGTGCTGAAGAAAAATATTGTTACCGAGATATCTGCGACTCTAGCTTTTTCAGCTCTTCAAAACAATGACAAAGTAGGTTTAATTTTGTTTTCAGATGAAGTGGAGCTTTACATTCCTCCAAGTAAGGGTAAAACTCATGTATTGAGAATTATAAGAGAACTAATTGAATTTAAGCCAAAGAGTAAAAAAACTGATATTTCCGAAGCTCTACAGTTTTTAATTGGTGTAATAAAAAAGAAATCTATTGCTTTTATATTATCTGATTTTATTTCTGAAAATTATGAAAAAACATTAAAAATCTGTGCAAAAAAGCATGACCTTACAGGGATCAGAATTTTCGATAAAATGGAAGAAAGCATCCCAAACATGGGGATAATTTCAATGTTTGACCAGGAAACAGAGGAAGTAAAAATGATAGACACTTCTTCACATTCTCTAAGAAAAAAGTATGAATTATTTAATAAAGTTAATTCCAAAAGGTTTAATCAAGTATTTTCAAAACATGGAGCGGGAACATTAAATTGTAGAACCGACGAGAGTTATGTTAAAAAATTACTTAGCTATTTCAAAACACGTGGATAGTATTAAAACAAGCATCATTTTTTTTATTTGTGGAATAACAGCTATTTTTTCACAACAATCCCCTGTTTTATTATCCTCAGTAGATACTACAACAATTAAAATTGGTGAACAAATAAATTATCAAATAAAAATCAATTCAGATTCAATTTCTAGTATTGTTTTTGAGAAAAATCAAATTTTTAATCCTTTTGAAGTAATCGAAGAATTTGAAATAGATACATTTAAAAAGTCTGGACGTACAAGTTTCATAAAAAAATTCTCAATAACTTCTTTTGATGATGGCGTACAAATCTTAAAGCCAAAAAAAATTTTAGTTGATGATGTTTTGTATTACTCAGATTCAATTTTGATTAACGTTTTAAATATTAAAGTAGATACCGTAAGCAAAAAATTCTTTGATATTAAAAATATCACTGAAATACAAAAAAATAATGACGGTTGGTGGAAAAAATATTTATTTGGCTTTCTAGTTTTAGTAGCCTTGTTTATAGCATACAAACTGTATAGAAAATTTTCGATTCTAAAACTAGAAAACGAAAAACCTCCTTTACCAATTGATAAAGCAATTATTGCCCTTCAGCGATTAGAATCGAAAGACCTTAAAGAACAATTAGATTATAAAGAATATTATTCAAAGCTTACCGAAATTGTCAAAAATTATTTGGAAGAAGACATTAGCTTAGACGCTTTAGAAAGTACAACAGATGAACTTATTAATAAGTTAGAGTTATTAAAAGACGCAGGCAAGTTGTCATTAAGTAAAGAGACCATTCAAAATTTTAAAAGCGTTTTAAAAACAGCTGATTTAGTAAAGTTTGCTAAATCTAATCCAGGTTTGGAAATAGCTTTTTCAGATAAAAAATTATTAAAAACAGTTCTTTTAGATACAAAAGACGCTATCCCAAAGCCAACTGAAGAAGAATTACTTAAAAGTAAGGTATATGCTGAAAAGCAAAAAAATGAGAAAAGAAAAAAAGTGATTAAAAATATTATAATAGTTCTATTTACTTTTATATTTTCAGCCTTAGTAATTTCTATATCCTTGTATGGCTGGAAAAGTGTTTCAGACACTGTTTTAGGGAATTCAACAAAATCACTTTTAAACAAATCGTGGATTCAAGGAAATTATGGAGCTCACCCTATAATTATTTCGACACCAGATGTTTTAAAAAGAATTAAAATTAAAGACAGTAATCAGAATTTTGAATGGGAATCCCTGGATAAAAGTATTTCTATTTTTTTAACGATAGAATCTGATGATAAAAAAATTGAAAAAGAAAATGTGCAATCTGTTATTGATGAATTAATAATTGAACTAAAAGAAAATGGAGCAACCAATATTTTAACTAAACAAGAGGAAATATTTATAGAAAAAGGAGCCCCTGCATTTAAAATTTTCGGCTCTTTTGATTACATAGATTCAAAAGATATTGAAAAAAGAAACGAATACGTTTACCTTAAATTTCAAGAAAATCAAGGGAAACAAAGTGTTCTTGTCATTTTTGAAAGAGAGAATGCTTTTGCCAAAGAAATAGCCAAAAAAATAGAAAAATCTATAATATTTAAGATTGAATAGTATGTTTAAAAATTTAACATTTTACAGTCCTGAGTTTTTATGGCTTTTTATTTTATTGCCAGTAATTTTCTTTTTAAATTATTATTTTAAAGATAAAAAAAATTCATCTTTTAAAATATCATCAATAAGTGGATTTGGCTATAAGACTCTTAAAATCAAACTCTATCCAATTCTAGATATCCTAAGATATTTAGCTATTGCTTTTTTAATAGTTGGTTTAGCAAGGCCTCAGATAGTAGATGTGTCAACTCAAATTAAAACCAGTAAAGGTATAGATATTGTTATCGCTGTAGATGTTTCTTCTAGTATGTTAGCACAAGATTTAAAACCAAATAGATTAGACGCTCTGAAGTTAGTTGCAAAAGAATTTATAAACGATAGATTAAATGATAGAATAGGATTAGTTGTATACGCTGGAGAGAGTTACACAAAAACTCCGGTAACATCGGACAAGGGAGTTATAGTAAATTCATTAAATGAAATTAATTTTGATGGAGTGATTGAGGATGGAACTGCCATTGGAATGGGGTTAGCCACGTCTGTCAATCGATTAAAAGATAGTAAGGCTAAAAGCAAGGTGATTATTTTATTAACTGATGGTGTAAATAATTCTGGTTTTATTGATCCTAAAACTGCTGCCGATTTAGCCTCATCTTTTGGAATTAAAACATATACCATTGGATTGGGAAGTAATGGAAATGCTTTAGCACCAATTGCTATTAACCCAAATGGTACTTTTAGGTACGGGCTAACAAAAGTTGAAATTGATGAAGAGCTTTTAAAGTCAATAGCTAAAGAAACAGGAGGGCTTTATTTCAGAGCCACAGACAATGAGAGATTAAAAAATATTTATGAAGAAATTAATAAGCTCGAAAAAACGGAAGTCGAGGAGTTTAAATATTCTAATGCAGAAGAAATGTATAGACGGTTTGTTTTAATTTCCTTTCTTTTAGTTTTTTTAGAGTGGGTTTTGAGATCAACATTTTTTAAAAGTTTTTTATAATGTATCAGCTAGAAGAACCTTTTTATTTTTATTTATTGTTAGTAGTCCCAATATTATTAATAGGATTTTTAATTTTAATTAGTTGGAAACAAAGTATACAAAAAAAATATATTTCAAATCATTTATTTAAAAAATTAAGCCCTGAAAGCTCAAGTTTCAAACCAAAATTTAAACTATTTTTATTATCACTTGCTTTTATTTTTATTTCCTTGGGACTAGTGAACCCAAAAATTGGAACTCAATTAAAAACAGTAAAAAGAGAGGGTGTTGATATAGTATTCGCGATAGATGTTTCTAAAAGTATGTTGGCAGAAGATATAGCACCAAATAGGCTTGAAAAAGCAAAAAGAATTGTTTCCCAGACAATTAACGAGCTAAACTCAGATAGAGTAGGAATTATTGCGTATGCAGCCTCCGCCTTACCAGTTCTTCCAATCACAACTGATTATTCAACAGCTAGAATGTTTTTACAAAGCTTAAACACAGACATGCTATCATCACAAGGAACAGCAATTTTAGAGGCTGTTAAGTTAGCTAAAGATTATTATGACGACGAAAATCAAACAAATCGTGTTTTATGTATACTTTCCGATGGAGAAGATCACGAGTTTGAAAATCAAAATATTCCAAGTGCTGTTAACGAAATGGGAATAAGTATTTTTACTGTTGGGCTTGGTTCAACTAAAGGCGCTCCAATTCCTATTAAAAAAAACAATGTAATAGAATCCTACAAAAAAAATTCAGATGGAGATGTGGTTATAACTAAGCTAGTAGACAAACTACTTAAAGAAATAGCAATATCAAGTAATGGAATTTATATAAACGGACTAAATACAGAAGTAGTAGTTGATGAAATAGTTGATAAACTAAAAGAAATGGATAAGGAGGAATTTGAATCAAAACAATTTATTGCTTACAAGGATCAATTTCAGTGGTTTATTGGATTTGGACTATTTTTTTTATGTTTGGAATTATTTGTTTTTGAAAAGAAAACCCACTGGGTTAAAAAATTAAATTTATTTAATGAAAAAAAACTTTAAAACTTTTTTGTTTTTGTTGGTTTCAACAAATATTCTCTCTCAGAATAATTCACTAGACAAAATTTCAAATAATTTAACTCTTGATGGGAATGTAGAATTTGTTGATGAAAATTTAATTGATGCAGAAGCATTTTACAGAACAGCCATTGCTAAAGATTCAATGAATAATATAGCTTCTTATAATATGGCAAACGCATTCTATAAAAGCGGATTTAATAAGGAAGCATTAAACGAATATAAATCATCAATTAAAAAAGCTAAAAATAAAAAAGACTTACATAAGTCTTTTCATAATCTTGGAGATGTGTACATGCAAAGCAAAGACTATCAAAATGCAGTCAATGCGTTCAAAAATGCTTTGTTAAATAATCCTCAAGATGATGAAACGAGATACAATTATGCATTAGCAAAAGAGTTGTTAAAAAACGATAATAAAAAGAAAGACGACAAGAAGGATGATAAGAAAGATGATAAGAAGGATGACAAGAAAGATGACAAGAAGGATGACAAGAAGAATGACAAGAAGGATGACAAGAAAGATGACAAGAAGGATGACAAGAAAGACGATAAGAAAGACGATAAGAAGGATGACAAGAAGGATGACAAGAAAGACGATAAGAAAGATGACAAGAAGGATGATAAGAAAGATGACAAGAAAAACAACAATAAGGATGAAAAAAAAGAGGATAAGCCTAAGCCGAATCAAATTTCACCAGAACAATTAAAAAATCTTTTAAAAGCAATGAATAATGAAGAGAAAAAGGTCCAGGATAAGGTAAATAAAAATAAAATAAAAGGAATACCGTTAAAAAATAAAAAGGATTGGTAAATTAAATCAATGAAAATAAAAATCATTTTTGTATTATTTCTCACTTATTACATAAACTCTTATTCACAAGATCAGGGAATTAGTTTTATTACCGAGGTTAGCAAAAAATCACTTGGTGTAAATGAAAATTTAAGAATTGATTTTAAGATGAATAAAGATGGTGATAACTTTCAATCTCCAAATTTTGAAGGGTTTAGAGTAGTGGGTGGCCCCAATCAATCTGTTAGTAATACCTGGATTAATGGTAAAAGAACTTTCTCAAAAGTTTATTCATATTTCGTAACTCCTTTGAAAACCGGATCTTTAACTATAGGTCAAGCAACCATTGATATAGATAATGAAATTTATAAAACTATCCCTGTAAAAGTTACAGTTTCAGAATCTGTTAGTTCAAATAAAAATCCGAACGATGCTTCTTATGTTGTTAACGAGAATTTACATTTGGTAGCTGAAGTTTCAAATAGAAATCCATATTTAAACCAAGGGTTTTCCGTTGTGTATAAGTTATATTTTAGTCCACAAATAAATGTCACCAACGTTGGGGAAATAGATAGTCCAGAATTTAATGACTTTTGGTCTCATAATATTAAAATTCCAAGATTGCAGATTGAAAGAGGAACTTATAAAGGAGATAGTTATAATTATGTGGTTTGGAAAAAAATTGTTTTATATCCTCAAAAATCAGGAAATTTAAATATTCTTCCGATGAGTTTAGATGTTTCTGTTGATGTACCCACAAATAAAAGAGATTTTTTTGGGAACAGGATTTACACTCAAGTCCCTAAAACTGTTACAGCAGGAAAAAGAGAAATAAATGTTTTGGACCTCCCCGCCGGTGCTCCTGAAAATTTTTCTGGCGCTGTTGGAGATTTTGATATTGAATTAACCAGTACTAAAAAAGAATTAAACGCAAGTGAATCTCTTCAAGCCACTCTAAAGGTTAAAGGTGAAGGAAATCTAAAATTATTTTCTATACCCAACTTAGAGACACCAAATTCACTTGAAAAATATGATCCAGAATACAAAGAAAATGTAAAGACAAATATCAAAGGAATGTATGGAAACATTTCTGACACATACACATTAGTTCCTCAGTTCAAAGGAAAATATCCAATAAATCCTGTAGAATTCATTTATTTTAATCCAATTTCAAAATCTTATGAATCTGTCTTTACCAATGAAATCGTTATTAACGTTTTAGACGGTCCTACATCTTTTAATCAAGATAATTCAAGCTTAAAATCTGCTAATAACACTCTCAATAATATTTCTAGCTCAAAGGGACAGTTTAAGTTTTTAAAAACTAAGCCAAATTTAATTTTATTAGACTCTAAAAAATTTATTTATTCAACTATTTTTTATGTTCTAATTTTAATTCCTGTAGTTATTATTTTGATAGTATTAATATTTATAAAATCAAAAAAAACTCTCACATTAGATGATAATAGTTTTAAAGTAAGAAGGGCAAATAAATTAGCTAAAAAATATTTATCTGAAGCAAAAATTAATTTATCGAAAAAAGATAATTTTTATATTTCACTTGAGAAGGCTTTACATAATTTTTTAAAATCCAAGCTTTCAATTGAGACTTCCGATTACACAAAAGAAAAGATTATTGGATTAATGAACGAAAAAAATATTCAAAATGAATCGATTGAATCTTTCATTAAGCTGATTGAAAATTGTGAGTATGCTAGATATACTCCTGCATCAAATGTTGCTATTAATAATGATTATGAAAATGCAGTTAAAGTAATTTCAGAAATTGATAAACAGATTTAAAAAATGAACAGGCTATTACTCATTATTTTATTGAACTCATTTTTAGGAATTTCACAAACTAATAATGAGTCAATTTTTTACAACGGAGTGGAACTCTATAACCAAGGGGAATACCATAAAGCTATAAGTCAGTTTGAATTAATAATTGAGAACGGGAAACATTCTGATGCACTTTATTTTAATTTGGCAAACTCATATTATAAGATTAATGATTTAGCAAATAGTGTTTATTATTTCGAGAAAGCTTTAAAACTAAGCCCTAATGATAAAGATGTATTAAATAATTTATCCTATTCGCAAAACATGCTTATTGATAAGATAGACAAATTACCCGTTAACCAGGTCTCAGAATTTTTTAATTCATTATTGAATTCCTTAAGTATTAATCAATGGCTTTTGATTGGAATAGTATTTTTATATCTTTTTCTTGTTACATTTTTACTTTATTACTTCAGTAGTAAAACTCGATTAAAGAAAAATTACTTTACTCTCTCCGCTCTATTTTTATTGCTTTGTAGCATTTTTCTATTTAATGCAATTAATCTATATGAAAAATCTAAAAACAATATTGAAGCCATTGTTTTTGAAAATAAAATAGATTTTAGAACAGAACCTAATTATAGGAGTGATGTTTTATTTAATTTACACGAGGGTACTAAGGTTCTAGTAAAAGAGGAATTAAATGAATGGACTTTGATTCAAATTTTAGACGGAAATACCGGTTGGATTGAGTCTCAGTCAATTAAAAAAATTAATTGATTCTTTATTGGAATTAAAAATACTAGTAAGTTTATCTCCAACTTCTTTTATGGGTTCATAAAAAAAAGAAGAATCCAAAATAGAAGTATCAAAAAGATTTAGAGATGTATTTAAACTTTCAAAAAACACTAAGCATAATGAAAGTAATAATGCAAACTTAAAAGACCCAAAAATACCTCCCATAATTTTATTTATGAAGCCTAAAAAAACCATTTTTAGAAGTTTAGTTATTAGCTTACCAATAATTGAAATAAGCACTATAATTAA
The DNA here is from genome assembly GCA_029248455.1 of Flavobacteriaceae bacterium. Lineage (GTDB taxonomy): Bacteria > Bacteroidota > Bacteroidia > Flavobacteriales > Flavobacteriaceae > MAG-121220-bin8. The sequence goes on along the minus strand of JAQWJH010000053.1, from coordinate 6,761 downwards.
TAAAAAAGTAAAAACAAATGAGGCCATTTTGAGATAATTTTCATCAGTACTTTCAATTAATTTTGGAAAATTTTTTAAAAAAAACGAATAGGTAAAGTCAGAGAATTTAATTGATCCATATATCCCAAGAATTAGAGCAATTATTGAAGAAAGTTCCATTATCAGCCCCTTTGTATAGCCTCTTGTAAACCCAAAGACTAGAAAACAAGCTATAAAAATGTCTAAGTAATTCAATATTTTTTTTACAAATATAAGTATATTGTTTTTTTGTAATTATTTTAATCAATGAAGAAAGAAAAAAGTTTAAAAGTAAAGTGGGATGAAATTATTAAAATATTAAGCAATAAATTTAATGACGGCGAAAATCTTGATATTGAAGCTATAATTTATTTAATAGGACTTCAGGAGCTGGGCAGGATAAATTTAAAATTTCGAAAGGATCAAAAAATAGACTTAATGCATATAGCCATATGCAGATTACTAGAACCGTACGGGTACTATCAATTTAATTATACAGATACAGATGGTTGGCCTCACTATAAAGCCTTGACAAAATTACCTAATTTGAAATCAGGAGAGCAAACGTTATTAATGAAAGAAGCAATTATTAATTATTTTTCCCAAAAACAATTAATACAATAGTTAAAACCTTATTTTTGAAAAATGATATCTGAAATTGAAAAAAAAATAAAAGAAGTAAAATCTTTTAATCCTAAAGACTTTAAAGATTTAGAGAATTTTAGGATAAAATATATTGGAAAAAAAGGATTTATAAATCATTTTTTTTCCGAATTTAAAAAAGTAAAAAGTTCTGATAAAAAGGCATACGGTTTAGCTATAAATGAATTAAAAAAACTTACCATTAAAAAGCTAGAAGATCTCAATTCTAAATCTAACAGCGTTAATACATCCGATTTAGAAAAAGAAGATTTGACTAGGCCATTTTCTGTCTTAGAGTTGGGATCTAGACATCCTATTTCTATAATAAGAGATAAAATTATAGAAATATTTTATAAAATAGGATTCGATGTTTCTGAGGGACCCGAAATAGAAGACGATTGGCATAATTTTACAGCGCTAAATCTTCCGGAACACCATCCTGCAAGAGATATGCAAGACACTTTCTTTATTGAAAAAAATCCAGATTTTCTACTCAGGACACATACCTCCTCAGTTCAGATCCGTCACATGGAAAATAACAATCCTCCAATTAGGACCATATCCCCTGGAAGAGTTTATAGAAATGAGGATATTTCTGCCAGGTCTCATTGTTTTTTTCATCAAATTGAAGGACTGTATATTGATAAGAAAGTTTCTTTTTCAGATTTAAAACAAACTTTAATTTATTTTACTAAAGAACTTTTTGGCAAATCAAAGATTAGGCTAAGGCCCTCATATTTCCCTTTTACTGAACCAAGCGCTGAAGTAGATATTTATTGGGGATTGAATTCAGAAACTGACTACAGAATCACCAAAGGAACTGGATGGCTTGAGATTATGGGATGTGGAATGGTTGATCCAAATGTATTAGAAAACTGTAAAATTAATTCAAATGATTTTTCTGGATTTGCTTTTGGTATGGGAATTGAAAGGATAACAATGTTACTTTATCAAATAGAGGACATAAGAATTTTATACGAAAACGATTCTAGATTTATAAATCAATTTAAAAATTCAATTTAGTTTATTAGCTAGAACTTTCATTGCTTTTTTAGCACTATGTTTTTTGTATAAAATACTATAGGCAGTGTTTATAATTTTAAAAGGGATTTTATTTTTCAATCCAATTTCATAAGCATTTTTAGTAGCGTAGTATCCCTCAGAAATCATAGACATTTCCAAAATTGCTGCCTTTAATGAATAGCCTTTGCCCAGCATATTTCCAAGTGTTCGGTTTCTACTAAATGTTGAGTAACAGGTTACAAGCAAGTCACCAAGATATTCAGAGTCATTAATATCTCTTTCTAACAAATAAACAGTCTTTATAAATCTTTTCATTTCTTTCACTGAGCTACTAATTAAAACACTTTGGAAGTTATCTCCATAACCCAATCCATTAGCAACTCCAACTAAAAGTGCATACACGTTTTTCAACATTGAAGCATATTCTGCTCCTTTTAAATCTTTTGAAAATTTTGTTTTAATAAATTTAGTGTTTAAAGAATCTGTCATTGATTTTCCAATTTTGGTGTTTTTACATGCAACAGTTAAATATGAAAGTTTTTCAAGGGCAACTTCTTCCGCATGACATGGCCCAGTAATAACACCTATTTTTGAAAAAGACACCTCATAAAATTGATTTAAATGCTCACTAACAATTAAGTGTGATTCGGGAATCACCCCTTTCAGTGCGGAAAAAAAAACCTTACCTTTTAAAAAAGATTCGATTTTCTTTAACTCAGAGTCCAAAAAAGGAGACGGAATAGCTAAAATTATTACAGAAGAATTTTTAACTACATCAATTATTGATGAGCTCAAATTGATTTTATTTATTTCTAATTCTAATGAACTTAAATAATTAGGGTTTTTTCTAAAAGTTTGAATATGGTTTAAATTACTTTCATTTCTAACATACCAATTTATTGAAGAATTTTTTTCTGTTAAAATCTTGACAATAGCTGTACCCCAACTACCAGCACCTAAAACACCATAAATATTTTTCATAAAAAAAGATTAACAAAATTTTGGCAATTTAAAGCTTAAAAATAATTTAAATTTATAATTCAAAATTAATTTTCATAAATAGTTTGGTTTTATTAGCACCCTCAATTATTGAGGGTGTTTTATTTAAATATATCTTCTAATTAAAATTAAAAAACTCAACAGAAAAAAAACAAAGATTCTAATTGATTTTTTCAAATCATTTTTTGATACCTTTTGTAATGACCAACCTACATTTATTAAAATTGCTGCAAAAAGATTAAACAAATGAGGGGTTATTTGTAAAAGAAAATAATCTTGTTTAATTATTGTTAAATGTTTTGAATTATTATATAATAAAATAATATTACTCAGATAAATAAATAATCCAATTACAAAAAAAATATAATTTAATATTAGGGAGAATAATATGATTCTTAAATCAAAAAAAGTTAATTTTTTTCTAATAACAAGAGAATATAAAGAGTTTATTAGCACAACGAAAATGCTAATTAAAACTAACATTTCCCAATAGTCATATAACCTATAAAACCCAGAAAAAAACAGTTTGGCACCCATCTTTATTTTATAACATTTTTTTAATAGCCATTAGCATTTAATAATTTTTTTGAGTAGTTGTTGGTAGAATTTTCAAAAATTTTATCAGTTTCTCCAGACTCTTCAATTTCTCCATTTTTAATAATAATGACTCTATCTGTCATATATCTAACAACAGAAAGGTCATGTGATATTAATAAGAATGTAATTGAGAATTTTTTCTTTAAAGAGTTAATCAAATTTAATATTTGGGCTTGAATAGAAACATCTAGCGCAGAAACAGATTCATCACAAATAACAATTTCAGGATTTAGGGATAAAGCCCTTGCAATTACTAATCTTTGTCTTTGACCACCAGAAAATTGATTGGGGTATTTATTAAAATCATTTTTATTCAAACCCACATCCTCTAAAAGTTGACATGCTTTTTCAACTCGTTTAGTTTTATTATACATTTGGTGCGCTATCATTGGTTCAATTATTGAAATCCCGGCACTCATTTCGGGATTTAGGGACGAATAGGGGTCTTGAAAGACTAATTGAATTTTTCTTCTAAGTTTTTTGTTTTCATATTTTTTAATATCAATATTGTTGTAAGATATTTTGCCTTTGTTAAAGTTATTGAGTTTTAAAATTGATTTTGCTATCGTAGATTTACCTGAACCAGACTCACCAACTATCCCCAAAATTTCACCTTTATAAACACTAAAGCTAATATTTTTTAATATGGATATTTTTTTATAACTGAAGTTTAAATTTACAACTTTTAACAAGGGTTCTTTAGAGTAAATTTCGTTGTTTCTTATTAATCTTTTTTCTTTTGATATTAAAGGATATCGTTTTAGGTTATTTTCTATAGTAGGTAATATTGAAGGTCTCTTTTTTTTTGGAGGTTTTGACCCCAAAAGCATTTTGGTATAGGTATTTGTCGGCGATTCAAAAATTTTTTTGCTAGATCCAAACTCAACTAATTTACCCTTATTTAAAACTATTGTATGACTGGCAAATTTAGATACCAAATCAAGATCGTGGGAAATAAAAATCACACTCATTTTATACTCAAGCTGTAATGATTTAATTAAAAGAATGATTTCGTCTTTAACAAGACTGTCAAGAGAAGTTGTTGGCTCATCAGCTATTAATAGTTTCGGATTACAAGCAATAGCAATGGCTATCATTATTCTTTGTTGTTGTCCTCCGCTTAATTGATGAGGATATTTTTCATAAACAATTTCAGGACTTTTCAATTGTACTTTTTCAATAAGTTTTAACGTTTTGCTTTTAGCAGTCTCTTTTTTTGTTTTGTTGTGAGTGGTTATTATTTCTAAAATTTGATCACCACATTTCATGCTTGGATTTAAAGCGCTCATCGGCTCTTGAAAAATTATTGATATCTGTTTCCCCCTTATCTTTTGAATTCTTTTTTTAGACAAATTAAACAATTCAACTCCTTCAAAAACAATTGAACCTTCAGTTTTAATATTGTGACTATTTAATAAATTTATAATTGAAAGGGCAGTTAATGATTTGCCACTACCCGATTCACCAACGATTCCTAATATTTCATTTGGCTTTAGTTTGAAAGAAATATTGGATAAAATTTTATGTTTATCTATTTTGACCGTCAAGTTTTTTACTGACAGAAGAGGAGTAGTTTTCATTTGATCAATTAGATTTTTCAAGCATATTTAAGGATTCTATAAAATAACTATCAAAGTCTTTTGGCCTGTTATTATCTTTTTCATTATTTCTTTCACCAAGCCTAACTATAATTGTATTTTTTTCTGGGACAACTATAACATATTGTCCTAAAATACCTCTCATTGCAAAAAATCTGTTTTTATTAATTTCACCAAGCCAAAATCCATATCCATATTCAGAACTTTCCTCAAACCTTGGTTTTATAGATTTAGCGATAAATGTAGAATCTAGAATTTGAGTACCATTCCATTTTCCAAAATCTTTGTATAATTTTCCAAATCTTGCAAAATCTCTTGCGTTTGAATTAAAACAACAATATGCTTTAATACTATTATTTTTTTTACCGTCAATTTGCCAAAAAATATTATTTTCAAATCCAAGAGGATCTATAAACCACTCTTTTACTAGGTCTGAAATATTTCTGTTAGTTGCTTTTTCAATAGTCATTGATAAAAGTTGTGTATTACTACTGTAATATTTAAAACTTTTTCCAGGTGGCTCAACGATTTCCCTAGATTTTATTAATTCGCTCAATTCACTAGTAATATATAATCTCGCTGTAACACCAAAAATATTAGTGTAACTCTCATTCCAGTTCATTCCAGATGACATACTAGATAAATCTCCAATTGTTAGTTCAGATGAAAACCCATTATTATATCCACTTATATAATCGCCAACTTTGTCATTTGTGGATTTAAAAAAGCCCTTTTCTATGGCTTTACCCATAGTGGCAGAGACTATACTTTTTGCCATTGAAAAAGAGTTGCTATGAGAATCCTTGTTGTAACCGCTAAAATATTTTTCGTGCCAAATAGAGTCATTCTTAATTATCAAAAAAGCTACGGTACCCAACTCTTCATGTAAATTTTTTAACTTTTCAGTTTGAGGGATTTTATTATAACTTTTATGAATCGGCCATTTTTGAGGAGCTGAACTTTTGGCTATCTCAGTGTTTTGAAAATATTTATAATCGGTAATGTCTGCCTCAGTTCTTTGAATTTTATAAACAGTTCCAATTAATTCAGAAAAATAAACGATTTCAGAGCTTAAATTAAACCCGCCAAAAATTAGAAGTAAAGCTACTACAAAGGCAATTTTACTTTTTAATTTTTTCATGCACTACTAATGTATGAAAATTAAGAGAGTAATTTTATTGCATCTTTTGCAAAGTATGAGGCTATCATGGTTGCACCAGCTCTTTTCATTGAAATAAGTTGTTCTAACATAACTTTATCATGGTCAAGCCAACCCTTTTGAGCTGCAGCTTTGAGCATGGAATATTCTCCACTTACTTGGTAAATTGCTATTGGTGAATTAATGTTGTTTTTTAAATCTCTTAAAATATCTAAGTAGGAGATGCCAGGTTTTACCATTATAATATCAGCTCCTTCTTCTATATCTGCTTTTGCTTCACTTACAGAATCAAATCTATTAGAAAAATCCATCTGATAGGTTTGTTTGTCGCCAAATCCCGGCTTGGAGTCTAAAGCATTTCTAAATGGACCATAAAAATTTGAAGCATATTTAACAGCATAACTCATAATTCCAATATTGTGAAATCCACTTTTTTCAAGAGTCTTTCTAATTGATAAAATTCTTCCATCCATCATGTCACTAGGGGCGACTACATCAACACCAGCTTCAGCATGAGATAAAGCCATTCCGGATAATATTTCATTAGTTTTATCATTAATAATTTCATTATTTTCAACAATTCCGTCATGTCCAAAATTCGAATAAGGATCTAAAGCAACATCTGTCATTATTGTAATTTCTGGAACGCATGCTTTGATTTCTTTTATTCCTCTTTGCATTAAACCGTCAGGGTTTAAAGCTTCAGTTCCATAATTATCTTTTAA
>JAQWJH010000005.1 GCA_029248455.1 Flavobacteriaceae bacterium | reverse complement strand
TTTTTGTTTTTTGAAATTTTATTTCTGTGTTTTTTTTCTTTTACAAATAAATTTGGCCAATCTTTCACGGGATTATCTAATTTATCGATGAATTCATGATTAATAAGCTTTGGAGAAAAGAAACGATGTCTAAAGTTTAATTTAAATTCACTAGAGTCTAAATTTTTACCTCCCCAAGTATATTCAGCAAAAGCATAAATTCCTCTTTTATACAACTCAAAGTGAGGAGAATCATCATCCCAAAGTGTTAGTAGTAAACCGTCGAGTTTTTTATCAACGGATGTTAATGAAAAAGATTTTATCGCCTCAATGTTACTGTTATCTTGAGGCATTAAAATCCATCTTGTTTGACCTGCAGTTGCACCCATAACTTTCATGTTATTTTCCTTGTACCAATCAATTGTTTTTAAATTTCCATTAGCCCAAGGAGAAAAATAATTCCACCGCATGTAAATTAAATTTTTTGGAAAATCATCAATGTATTCAGTTAATTTTTCACTGTTTTTAATCCAAATATTATTTACTTCATCTTTTGTTAATTTGGTATTTCTAGTTACCATCCAAACTCCACCATGTTTTAGATACATATCATCCCAAAAAATAGGAATTCTGTTGTTTTCCTCAGCAAATTTTGACACTTTTTTAAGCCAAATCAAATTTAATTCAAAACCTTTTTTTCCATCTCTATCAACAACTTTTACTTCATCTCCTCCTACGTGTAAATATTTGCCATGGGGAGTAGCTTTTATAGCATCTTGGTATAAATCAAATTGTAACTCATAAGTTTTTGGATTTAAGGGATTAAATGCCCAATCTTTCTCAGTAACATCTCTTAATTCTTTAAATTTATCATGTTTCAAAATAAAAGAAGCATGACCTAGTCCTTGTACAAGTGGACTAATTTGAATGTTTCTTTGAAAGGCATATTCACTCAGTTCAATCCACCAATCAATAGTGTAACTATCCTCTGAAGCAACAAGAGGTCTTTTTTCGTATCCAAGTTTATCTTCAAACTCAACAATTATCCCATTAATTTTAATGGATGCCAATTCATCTATTAAATTAAAATAATATTCTTTTTTTTCTGTGTGGTGTTTAATATCTAAGTGTATGGATCTGTATGAAAGCGATGGAAAATCTTCAATATCAACAAGAGGTAAATTTATGTTTTGATCTTTTGAGTCCTGTAAAAGTTGAGAAAGCGTATTGACGGCATAAAATAATCCAGCATTATCTTTTGCATTAATTATTATTTGATTTTCTTTTATGTTTAATACGTATCCTTCATCTCTAATATTTAAACTACCATCTATTGAGAATAATATTGTAGAATCAGAATCCTTTCCTTGAACAAAATTTAAAGACCTATCTAATGTAACAGGAAATATGTTGTTATTTTTAGAGTAATAAGTAAATATTGAATTATGATTTAAATTGGAATAGGTATTATTAAAATCTATTTTTTGAGCAGATGGTAAGATTTTAAATTTTGTGTTATCAAATTTATTACATGAGATTAGCATCAGTACAAACAGTAAACAAATTTTTTTCATCATTTTTAAAAAATTAATAATTCATAGTTAAAATAACTATTAAATAGCAATATCTAATTTAATAAATAAAAAAACCCCACAATTGTGTGAGGTTTGGCTTGTGATCGCGAAAGGATTCGAACCTTTGACCGTCTGCTTAGAAGGCAGATGCTCTATCCAGCTGAGCTACGCGACCTAAAATAAATTGAAAACAAATTTAAAAAATAATGTCAATAGACAGCATTATTTAGTGTCTAATTTAAATGTTATTTTTTTTCTTTTTTTTTAAAGATTTTTTTGGAATTTTTAATAAAAACTTTTCGAAACGTTTCATTACAATTAAGTGTACTTTTGCTTGAGTAAACTTATAAATTATCCAGGGTAATTTAGGAACAAATTCATGGATGGCCGCAATCATATATTGATCGTTCAAGACTGATCTAAATTCTAACCATCCTAAATCATTTCTCTTTACTAATAATCCACCACTAATAAAAAAAAGTTGTCTTTTCTCATCACTTCTAGATTTAATTACTTTTAATTCTAATAACACGAAATTAAAAAATGAAAATTTTACATATTGGCCATCAAAATTTGCATCAACCAAGCCTGCAAATGTTTTAGTTAACCAAATTGGATATATTCTAGCTATAAACTTTACAGTTCTTTCACTAGGGTTAGCAATTCTTTGTACACTTCTCACGGTATTTTTCTCAGAACTTGTTTTTATAAATTCAGGATTCTCAGGAATTTTATCTTTTGGATTTAGTGCCTTTTCTACACTGTCCTCAAGAGAGATATAATTAATTTCACAAGCAACCATATTTTCGGGATTTATAGTCATAGTATGCTTTAAACTTTCAATCAGAGGAGATACTAAAAATTTACTTGTTCCCGTTATTACACTAACCCATAATTTTGAAAGACCAACTGTAATGAATGATAATGAAAAAATTAATCTTTTTTTATTCATTTTTTTTGCAGTAATCTTCAATAAATCCATGTACTTTATAATTTGTTTACCTCCAATTTCAAGAGGTTTGTTATAAGTATCCTCATTTCCAATACACCATTTAATTATTTGAAGAGCATTTATAATATCAATTGGTTGATTTAAAGATTTTGTCCACTCAGGGCATGCCATTACAGGTAATTTACTGACAAGTTTTTGAACTATTTTAAAAGACGATCCATTGGGTCCAATTATTATGCCTGCTCTAATAGATGTTAGTGGAGTTAATCGGGATCCTAATGTTTTTTCAACCTCATATCTAGATCTCAAATGCTTTGACATAGTTTTTTCATCTTTTGGAAGAATACCACCAACATATATAATTTGTTCTAATTTACATTCTTGAGCAGCTCTTGAAAAATTATCTGCCAGAAGTATATCGGTATCTTCAAAACTTCCTTGATTCATTCTTGTCGAAGGCTGCATGGAATGTACAAGGTATATTCCAATATCAACATTCTCTAAAGCATGGGTTGTACTCGAGATGGAATAAAGGTCAACTTGTTTCCATTCTATGTCATATTTTTCAGGGTATTTTACTTTATTTCTGCTTAAAGCTATAATATTAAATTCATGTTTATGTTTTTCAATAAACCATTTTCCAATGAATCCTGTTGCTCCTGCAATTGCGATTGTTTTCTTCAAATTACCATTTCTAAAAGATTAAAAAAGATATATGCATTCAATAAAAAATAGAATAAAGAAGGTAAGGACTTTAAAAAACCATCTTTTACCATAATTCTTAAAATAAACCCTAAAAGCATTAAAATACTGAGTCCAAATGAGGACAAAAACATGAAAACAGGAATAAAAAAACCAATTATTAACCCAATACCACCAACAAGCTGAGCTATACCAACAATTATTCTAAATTGAGAAATGTGCCATCTTTTAAATTCATCTTTCATTTTTTTAGAAAAAAAAGAGAGGAGTCCATAAAATAAAAAAGATAATGATGAAAAAATCTGTAGCCAGTTAATAAAACTAAAGTCCATTATAATTAGTGTAATTTATTATATTTAATATATGAAGAATCTTTATAATATTATTGTTTTAATTGCGATACTTTTCACTCAACAATCATTAAACTCTCAACAAAATATACTTTCAAAAATTCATGAAATAGCTACTATTGAGCAAAAGGTCATGATGCCAATGAGAGACGGCGTGAGGTTGTCTACCGATATTTATGTACCAAAAACTGACAAAAAAGTTCCAATAATCTTTTCAAGAACTCCTTATAATTTTAATTCTTGGGGTGATGGAGAAGAAAAAACCAGGACTCATGAAAGAGCCTATGAGGCATTAAAGAGAGGATATGCTTATGTAATTCAAAATGAAAGAGGTAGGTATTTCAGTGAGGGTGAATGGGATATTTTAGGAACACCACTTACAGACGGTTATGATGCTTTTTCATGGATGAGTAAACAACCATGGTCAAATGGTAAAATAGGAACATTGGGATGTTCATCAACAGCAGAGTGGCAGATGGCAGTTGCAGCACTTGACCATCCTTCACATGCAGCTATGGTTCCACAGGGTTTTGGTGCAGGTGTTGGTAGAATAGGAGAGTTTTTTGAGCAAGGAAATTGGTATAGAGGAGGCGTGGAACAACTTTTGTTTGCTACTTGGTTGTATGGTGTTGAACATGATGAGTTTAAACCAAGAATTCCACCTGGAGCAACCCAAGAAGATTTATTACGCATCTCAAGGTTCTATGATTTAGCACCTGAAAACCCAAAAGTTGATTGGTCTGTTAAACTAAAATACTTACCAATTAAAGACCTTTTAAAAAATGTTGGGGGAAAAAAAGAGATTTTTGATAAAATGATTGTTAGAAAACCAAATGATAAGGATTGGTTTAATGGAGGTTTATATCATGACGATATGGACTTTGGGGTTCCAAGTTTTTGGTTTGTTTCTTGGTACGATGTAGCAACTTCTCCAAACATTGCTTTGTTTAACCACGTTAGAAATAATTCGTCAGATAGTTTTGTTAGAGATAATCAATATTTAATAATAGCGCCCACTTTACATTGCGGTTTCACAAGAGCTACCGAAAATACAATTGTTGGAGAAAGAAATTTAGGAGATGCTAGGCTTAATTATGATGAGCAGATTTATGATTGGTTTGATATGATACTTAAAGACATTAAAAATGATTTTAAGGAAAAAACACCAAAAGTTCAATATTATACCATGGGTATCAATAAATGGCAAAGTTCTGAATTTTGGCCTCCGATAAACACGGAAATGACAACATTTTATTTAAGTAGTAACGGCAATGCAAACACTTTAAATGGTGATGGTAAATTAACATATCTAAAACGAAAGATAAAGGATAATGTAGACTCTTTTTTTTATGATCCAATGTCTCCTGTTAACTCAAATGGAGGAGGAGTTTGTTGTATAGGAAACGCAGTAAGTGGAGGCGCTTATGATCAACAGGAAATTGAAACTAGAGATGACGTTTTGGTTTATACTTCGGAGCCATTGAAAAATGGATTTGAGGTCACAGGATTTATTGATTCAACTATTTACCTGTCATCAGATGTAAAAGATACAGATATTACTATAAAGCTTATTGATGTATATCCTGACGGGACGGCTTACAACATAGATGAAACAATTCAAAGAGTTAGGTACAGAGAGGGGTTTGATAAAGAAGTTTTTATGGATAAAGAAAAGGTTTATAAAGTAAATTTATCACGAATGTCTACTAGTAATTTTTTTAAAAAAAACCATAAAATTAGAATAGAGATTTCAAGTAGTAATTTTCCGAGATTTGCTAGAAACCTTAACACTGGTGGAGATAATTTTGATGAATCTAAAGGCGTAATTGCTAATAATAAAATTCATCATTCCAAAAAATATCCGTCCTCTATTACATTACCAATTGTTAAAAATTAAATTTGGCCATATTGTGATGTTTGTTGAACTATTTAACCATTTACAATAACGATTTATTTAATTAAATTGTATTAAAATATATCATTTTATGAAAAAAAATTCTAGAAGATCATTTATTAAATACACCTCTGCGTTGTCCTCAGGCCTTTTGATTATACCTAGTTTGTATGGGTACTCTGCAAATAATAGATTAAATGTTGCAGTAATAGGCGTAGGAGGGAGAGGTCAAGCTAATTGGAGTAGGGTTCCACAAGAAAATATAGTAGCTATGTGTGATGTTGATGATAACAGAGCAAAAGATGGTTACAAATTGCATCCAAAGGTTAGGAAATTCAAAGACTTTAGAGTTATGTTTGATAAGATGCATAAAGAAATTGATGCTGTTATAATTAGCACACCAGATCATACACATTTTGCAGCAACGATGGCTGCCATGGAACTTGGAAAGCATGTCTATGTTGAAAAGCCCCTTGCTCACAATGTTTGGGAGCTTAGAACTTTAAAAAAAGCAGCAAAATATTATGGTATTGTTTCTCAAATGGGAAATCAAGGACATACCACCAATGGAATAAGATTAATTAAAGAATGGTATGAAGCAGGAACTTTAGGGCAAGTTAAAGAAGTACATGCTTGGATAGGTTCATTTAATTTTAGACCTGGACATTATTGGACAAAACCCGAAAGTTTTCCTCCACCCAAGCATCCTGTGCCCGACTACTTAGATTGGGATTTGTGGTTAGGTCCTGCTAAGTTTAGAGACTTTAATAGTGCCTATGCTCCAAAATCTTGGAGAGGGTTTTATGATTTTGGAAATGGACAGTTGGGCGATTGGTCGTGCCATACTTTGGATGGTCCCTTTTGGTCACTGGATTTAGGCATGCCAAAACGTATCAATGTTGATGTTACTAATCCAATGACTAAACAAAATTTTGTTTCTGAAAAATCTATTGTTACATATAGTTTTGAAAAAAACAAAAAAAGGCCACCAGTTACACTAAAGTGGTACGAGGGTGGTTTAAAACCCGAACTTTATAAAGAAATGGGGATTGATAAAATGAAATCCTTTGATAGACAAGGTATGGTTATGGTTGGAGATAAAAACTCTTTAATAACAGGCGGAAGACCCAATAATCCTCGTTTAGTAATGTCTGATTCTGACTGGGATGATTTTAAAAGGAATGCACCTGAAAAAACTATTCCAAGAATTAAAGACGAAACCCCAGTTGAAGAATGGGTTCATGCAATTAAAAATGATACATTGCCTTTGTCTAATTTTGAATATGGTGCTAGTCTAACCGAAATGGCAGTACTAGGCTGTTTAGCTCAGCGATTTAACGCCGATTTAGATTATGATTCAAAAAACATGAAAATTACAAATAGACCAGATGTTGATCGTTTTATAAAGCCGCCTGTGAGAAAGGGTTGGTCATATGGTGACAATTTTTGAACTATTTAACCACTTTTATCTTACTTTAATTCAATAAATTAGAGATAAATTATTTTATTTATGGAAACAAGCTTTGATGCAATTGTTATTGGAACTGGAGTTAGTGGAGGATGGGCTGCTAAGGAACTATGTGAAAGCGGTTTAAAAACATTAGTTTTAGAGAGAGGACGAATGTTAAAACATGTCGAAGATTACACAACAGCCAACTTGGATAATTGGGATTTACCTCTTGGCGACGTTATTACCAATAAAATTAAAGAAAGACAACCCAAACAAAGTAGAACTGGATACGTTAATAGAGAAACTACTAAGCATTTATTTGTTGATGATATTGATCACCCCTACAATGAAGACAAACCTTTTGACTGGATAAGAGGATACCATGTGGGCGGGAGGTCACTTACTTGGGGAAGACAAAGTCACCGTTTAACAAAATTTGATTTTGAAGGCAATGCTAAAGAGGGTATTGCAGTGGATTGGCCGATAAGATATAATGATTTAGCGCCTTGGTATGATTATGTTGAAGATTACATTGGTGTTGCTGGTGAAAACCTTGGTTTACCACAGTTTCCTAGCGGAAAATTATTGAAGCCTATGGACATGAATTGTGTAGAGAAAGTTTTAAAAGATTCTGTAACAAAAACATATGATAATCGATTTGTTACTATGGCCAGAATTGCCCATATTACTGAAGGGACAAAGCCTGGCCTTGGAAGGGTAAGTTGTCAATACAGAAATCGATGTAGAAGGGGATGTCCATTTGGAGCTTATTTTAGTAGTAATTCTTCGACACTTCCTGCAGCTGAAGCTACTGGAAATATGACTTTAAGACCTCATTCAGTTGTTCATGAAATTATGTACGATGAATCTACAAAAAAGGCAACGGGTGTAAAAGTCATCGATGCAGAAACTAATCTGACTTATGAATTTAAAGCTAAAGTTATATTTGTTTGCGCTTCTACCGTTGGTTCTACTTCAATTTTAATGCAATCAAAATCTAATAGATTTCCAAATGGGATGGGTAACGATTCTGAAGAACTCGGTCATAATTTAATGGATCATCATTTTAAAGTTGGAGCGAGAGCTAAATGTGATGATTTTGGTGATAAGTATTATACTGGAAGAAGACCAGGTGGAATTAATATTCCTAAATTTAGAAATATTGGTGGGTCAACTAATAGAAAAGATTTCTTAAGAGGTTACGGATATCAAGGTGGTGCAAGTAGAGGAAATTACAACGACTTAATTGCCGAATTATCCTACGGAAAAGATTTAAAAGAAGCTGTTTTATCCCCTGGCGGATGGAATGTAGGACTTTCAGGATTTGGAGAAATTTTACCATACCATGACAATAAGATGTATTTAAATTATGATAAGCTAGACAAATGGGGACTTCCAACTGTTACTTTTGATGCTCATATAAGAGAAAATGAAATAAATATGAGAAAAGATATGAAAAGTCAAGCCGTTGAAATGCTTGAAAAAGCTGGATTTAAAAATGTAAGTAGTACAGAATCAAGGTATGATCTAGGATTAGGAATTCATGAAATGGGAACAGCAAGAATGGGTCGTAACCCTAAAACTTCAGTTTTAAATAAATTTAATCAAATACACTCAGTTAAAAACGTTTTTGTTACAGATGGATCGGCAATGACATCTGCGGGAAATGTTAATCCATCACTAACCTATATGGCATTAACCGCTAGAGCTGTTAATCATGCAGTAAGTGAATTAAATAAAAAAAATATTTAAAATGAATAGAAGAAAAGCACTTAAAAATTTAGGATTAAGTTTAGGGACAATAACTTTATCTCCAGCAGTACTGAGTTTACTTCAAAGTTGTAAAAATGATTTGGATTGGAACCCTGTATTTTTTAATTCAAATCAAGTGAATATTGTTTCTGAATTATCAGATTTAATTATACCATCTGGTGATGATATACCTGGTTCAAAAGAATTAAATTTAATTAAATTCATTGATTTGTATATTCACAATATTTCAAATAAAAAAGAACAAGATTTATTAAAAAAATCAATGGATGCATTTTTAAGTGATTGTTTAATAAAATCTAATAAAAATAATGTTGATAATCTTGAAAGAAATGATTTAGACAAGAGTTTAGAATACTATTTCAAAATTAAAAATAGTTCTCATCGTAAATGGAGGCAGGCTTACAACAAAAATAAAGACCAAAATATTGAGAATAAGACTGATTTAAATGAAGCTTTTTCATTTAATTTTTTAAACACTATTCGTCAACTGACTATTACTGCATTTAAAGGAAATGAGTATATAGGTGAAAATGTTTTAGTATATGTACCAATCCCTGGTCAGCAAAAAGGATGTGTTGATTTACAAGAGACAACTGGAGGGAGAGCATGGTCATTGTAATTTCATGAAAAATTCTCTAATTTTTATATTGTTTTTGGTTTCCTATGGATTATTTAGTCAGACTAATTATCCTCCAAAAAATGTTGGGTATGCAATAGAGTATGTCTATAAAAAAACAAAAGATACTGACTTGAAAGTTTGGGTTTTCAATCCAAAAGATCACGTGTTGACCAAAAAAAAACCTGCGATAATCTTCTTTTTTGGAGGAGGGTACAGATCTGGGACACCTGACCAATTTGTTGAGCATGCTAAATATTTAAGTTCCAGAGGAATGGTTGCAATTTTAGCAGATTACAGAGTATCAAGTAGACATGATGTAAAAGTTATTAATTCTATTTCTGATGGAAAATCTTCAATTAAATGGCTCAAAGAAAATGCTGATATTTTAGGGATAGATAAAAGTAGGATTGTTGCAAGTGGCGGTTCAGCTGGCGGACATTTAGCTGCTTCAACTGCATTATTAAATCAATTTGATGACATAAAAGAAATAAATAGCAAATTCAATTCTAAACCAAATGCTCTAATTCTTTTTAATCCTGGTTTGAATTCAAATGAAGAAAGGTGGATTAAAAATCAAAATCAAGTTAAAAGAATTGGTACCAACGATAACTACAGCATATCACCTTTTCATAACATTACAAATAATGCACCTCCAACTATAATCTTTCATGGATCTTCAGACAAAACTGTACCTGTGTCATCTGCTGAACTTTTTACAAAAAAAATGAATGATTTGGGCAATAACTGTAAACTATTTATTTATAAAAATCTTGAACATGGATTTTTTAATTATGGAAGAAATTCTAATGGTCCTTTTGTTGATACAATGAGAAAAGTAGACGATTTTCTTGTATCTTTCGGATATATACAATCTCTTCCATCTTTAATAGATAAATAATAGTGAGAAAATTTTTATTTTATTTTGTTCTTTTTACAATTTCAGTAAATTATTCACAGGAAAAAGAAGATCTTTTTAACCTCATTTCTAATGAAGAAAAAAAAATCGAATTACTCCCTGAAAAAATGATTTTTACTCAAAGTTTGCTTTGGGGTAAAAAGGGTTTGCTGAGAAAAACAGGAATTTCAGAGTTAAATCTAGAGAATAGACAAAAAGAATTAAGATTAAGAAAGACAATGCTTACTGCTCATCAGGCAATAGGATATTTAACATTGGCTTCAATGATAGCTCAAGGTATAATTGGAGGGAAGCTGTATAATGGAGATTAAAGTTTGAGAAGTACTCATAATACTATGGGTAAGGTTGTAAATATTGGTTATTTTACTGGAGCTGGTCTTTCATTATTTTCACCTCCTCCACTCATAAATAAAAAGAAATCAAAGGGATTTGATTCAATAAAAGCTCATAAAATATTAGCCACTATTCATTTCTCTGCAATGGTTGCTACAAATCATTATAAACACAGAGATAAAAAAATTCATAAAGCATCTGCTTACACAGCATTTGCAAGTTATGCAACTGCGGTAATTGTCTTAAAATTTTAATATGAAGAAATTATTTTTACTTTTCATTCTAATACCAATTACGAATTGTTTTTCTCAGGAGCAGGAAAGATGGATGTTAAATTCAGAGTCTTCTGTTATTAAATATGAGGCAAAACATTTGCTTCATAAGTGGGAGGGAATAAATGAAAAAATCAAGGGAGTTTTTCTGTCAAAAAATAATGGTGGAAAAATAGCTATCGCAGCAAACATATCAGATTTTGATACAGGAATTAGTAATAGAGACTCCAACACACTAAGAGTTTTAAATGCCTTGGAATATCCTCAAGTTAAATTTTATTCTGATAAAATTTTAATTTCTGAAAATGTTATAAGTTTTGAGGGTGAACTAGATTTCCATGGTGTAAAAATTAAAAAAAATATTGAGGCTAATTATTTTATAAAGAATAGTTCAATAAATATTGAAGGAAATTTTCCAATACAATTAACTGATTTTGACATCAAGCTTCCCTCTTTGATGTTAGTAAAAATGGATAACATAGCTAATATTAAATACAAATTAATTTTTGAAATGAATAAATAGTTAAACAATGAAAAATCTTTTTTTATTACTATTTTTTTTTTCAATTAATTCAGTTGCTCAAAATCCAAACATAGTATATATTTTAGTAGATGATCTGGGATATGGTGACTTAGGTTCTTATGGTGCGCAAGATGTTAAAACTCCAGTAATTGATAAGTTAGCAAGTGAAGGTAAACGCTTTACTAGGGCTTACGCAAATAGTAATGTTTGCTCGCCAAGCAGAGCAGCAATTTTATCAGGAAATTACCCTGATAGAGTAGGTGTCCCAGGTGTAATTAGACAATTTGAAGATAATGATTGGGGAAATTTAAGTAATGATTTTGTTTCTCTTCCTGATGCTCTCAAAAAATCAGGATATAAAACTGCTTTAATTGGAAAATGGCATTTAGGTTTAGATTCACCAGACATTCCAAATGAAAGAGGATTCGATTTTTTTAAAGGCTTTTTAGGTGATATGATGGATGATTATAATCATCATTTAAGAGGAGGTGTTAATTGGATGAGAGAGAATGATACCGAAATTAATCCAAAGGGACATGCAACGGATTTGTTTACTCAATGGTCAGTCGATTATATTAATGAAAATAAAAACTCAAAAAATCCCTTTTTTTTATTTTTAAATTATAATGCTCCTCATTCACCCATTCAGCCACCAAAAAAATGGTTGAATTTGGTAAAAAATAGAGAAACAAAAGCTGATTTAAATCGTCAAAAATTAATTGCTTTTATAGAGCATTTAGACAACTCAATAGAAAAGGTTTTAGTTTCTCTTGAAAAAAATAATCTTATAAATAATACTGTTATTATTTTTACCTCTGACAACGGAGGGGCGTTGTATTATTCTGCTTCTAACAAACCCCTAAATGGAGGAAAAGGTAACATGATGGAGGGAGGAATTAGGGTTCCATGTATAGTAAAGTGGCAGAGCGTTGTTAAACCAGGAATTGTAAAAGAACCTATTATGTTGATGGATTTTTATCCAACGCTGATAAATATTTCAAGAAAATATGATAATTTAAAACTACCTTCAAAAAACATTCTTCCTCTGTTAAAAGAAAACATGCTTCCATATGATGATAGATATATGGTTTGGGTGAGAAGAGAAGGTCATGTTTTTGGTGGAAGAGCATTTTACGCTATTTCAGACGGTCGTTATAAATTATTACAAAATTCACCCTTTGAGCCTTATGTTTTATACAATCTGAGTAATGACCCATTTGAAAAAAATCCTATAATAAATAAAGAAGTTAAAAACAGGCTTCAAAAAGAGCTTACAAAACATATCCAGATTTCAGGAAATATTCCTTGGCAATAGAACCTGTTGGAAATTTTTGAATGCCTTTTAAAAAAATATTAATATGAAAAAATATATATTATCAATTGATGCTGGCACAACGAGCTCTAGGGCTATTCTATTTGATAAAAAAGGAAATCAAATATCAATTTCTCAATTTGAGTTCAATCAGTTTTTTCCAAAAGAGTCTTGGGTTGAACATGATCCAATAGAAATTTGGGAAACTCAATTAAAAGCGATTAAAAATGTCATTAATGAATCAAAAATTAACGTTGATGAAATTGACTCAATCGGAATCACTAATCAAAGGGAAACTACGGTTATTTGGAATAAGAATACTGGTCAACCCGTATATAATGCGATTGTTTGGCAAGATAGAAGGACAGCTTTTATTTGCGATGAATTAAAAGCCAACGGATTTGAAAAATCATTTTATGACAAAACAGGTTTGGTATTGGATGCTTACTTCTCAGGAACTAAAATCAAATGGATATTAGACTCTGATCCTCAAGTTAGAAAACTAGCTAATAATGGAGATTTATTATTTGGTACAATTGATACTTGGTTGATTTGGAATTTAACTGGAGGAAAATGTCACATGACCGATTATTCAAATGCCAGTAGAACATTAATATTTAATATACATACCCTTAAATGGGATAAGGAATTACTTTCAATTTTAAATATTCCAATCACCTTATTACCTAATGTTGATGATAGCTCTAAAAAAATAGGTTTTAGCGAAAAATCAATTTTAGGATCTGAAATTCAAATTTGTGGTGTAGCCGGTGACCAACAAGCTGCGTTATTTGGACAAATGTGTATCAATCCAGGTGATGTTAAAAATACTTATGGAACAGGATGTTTTTGTATGATGAATACAGGGAAAAAGGCAGTAAAATCAAATAATAAAATGCTGACAACTATTGCATGGAAAATTGGAAAAGAAACAACATACGCTTTGGAAGGAAGTGTTTTTATTGCAGGTGCTTTAGTACAATGGTTGAGAGATCAATTAAATATTATTAAAGATTCCTCAGAAATTGAAACATTAGCTAGTTCTGTTAAGGATAGTGGTGGAGTTACTTTTATTTCTGCTTTATCTGGTTTGGGTGCTCCTTACTGGAATCCAACTGCTACTGGAGCAATTATGGGTATAACAAGAGGAACTCAAAAAGGGCATATTGCTAGAGCAGCTTTAGAAGCTATTGCATTACGTTCACTTGAAATAATTACTGAAATGGAAAAGGATTCAGGAACAAAATTTAATAAATTAAAAGTAGACGGGGGGGCAAGTAATAATAATCTTCTAATGCAAATTCAATCAAACTTTCTAAAAACAACTGTAGTTAGACCAAGGACAACTGAAACAACAGCACTTGGAGCCGCTTTTTTAGCTGGTTTGGGCTCAGGATTTTGGTCATCTGTTGAAGAGATTAAAGATCTTTGGAAAATTGATAAAGTATTTAATCCATCCGACAACAGGAATGATCAATTAGTGCTAAATAATTGGAAAAAAAGAATTAAAAAAATTCAATAAAATTGAATAGATACTCCAATTTAAAATTACTTAACAATAAAACATTTGATTTTATAATTATTGGTGGAGGAGCAACTGGATTAGGATGTGCTTTAGATGCTTCTTCAAGAGGATATTCTGTACTATTAATTGAAAAATATGATTTCTGTAAAGGTACCTCCTCTAGAAGTACTAAACTTATTCATGGAGGAGTAAGGTATTTAGAAAAAGGTCAATTCTCTTTGGTTTACGAAGCTTTAAAAGAAAGAGATATTTTGTATCAGAATGCGAGTCACCTTGTTAATCAAGTAGGGTTTTTAATTCCTACTTACAATTTATTTTATAAAATTTATTATTGGCTTGGATTAAAATTATATGATTTAATCTCAGGAAATAATATTTTCAATAAATCTAAAATGATTGGAAAAAAGGAGGCCGTTTCATTGGTTCCAAACATTGAAGGAGATGAGTTAAACGGGGGAATTGTTTATTACGATGGACAATTTAATGATTCTAGAATGGGATTAGATATAGCTCTGACTGCTTCGGATAACAACGCAGTACTTATTAATTACATGTCCTTTGAATCGTTTATTAAAAATAAAAAAAATAATATAATAGGTGTTAACACGACAGACACATTGACTGGGCTAGCATATAAAGTTTTTGGACAAAAAATTATCAACTGTACGGGGGTTTTTTCTGATTCTATTTTAAAAAAGGATTCTTTTAATTCAAAACCTTTAATAAAACCTAGCCAAGGAATTCATTTAGTGGTAGAAAAAAAGTTTTTAAAAGGAGATTTTGGAATACTTGTTCCTAAAACTTCAGACGGAAGAATACTTTTTGCAGTTCCATGGCTGGGACATGTGCTGCTTGGCACAACAGAAACTGACATTGATAAGCCAGTAATTGACCCAAGTCCAAAAAAAATAGAAATTGATTTTATTTTAAATACAATAAATAAGTATATGAAAATTAAGCCAAAAAAAAGTGATGTGAAGAGTGTTTTTGTAGGCTTAAGACCTTTAATTTCATCAAATAAAAAAGCCAAATCTAAAAATCTTTCAAGAACTCATAAAATTATTATTAGTTCTTCAGGTCTAGTTAGTGTTGTTGGTGGAAAATGGACAAATTACCGAATTATGGGAAAAGAGGTCATCGATTTATCATTAAAAAAAATGAATCAAAAGTTTGTTGAATCAAATACAGAAAACTTAAAAATAAAAAATGGTCTTAGCAAGGTTGATATGAAAGAGAAATCATTAAGTAAGGTTTTTTATCTATCTAAAAGTCAGATAATACACTTTGTTAGAAATGAAATGGCAATTAATATCGATGATATTATGTCACGTCGTTCTCGTTGTTTATTTTTAAGTAGTGAAGAAAGTGAAATGATTGCACCAATAGTAGTTAAAATCATGTCTGAAGAACTTTCACAAAACCAAGATTGGGTCGATGAACAATTAATGAGATTTAATAAGCTAATTAAACTTTATAAAATATAATTATGGACATTTTAATTGCAGAATTTATTGGAACAACAATACTTTTACTTTTAGGAATAGGGGTTAATGCAAATACCTCCTTAAAAAACACCATTGGAAATAATGATTCTTCTTGGGTTTTAGTGACCATGGCATGGGGACTTTCTGTTTTTATTGCTGTTTTTATCACAGGACAATTTAGTGGCGCTCATTTAAACCCTGCTGTTACTATCGGATTAGCTTTTGCAGGAAAATTTTCCTGGTCACTTGTCCCTACTTACATAATTGCTCAGTTTCTAGGAGCAATTTTTGGAAGTTGGTTAGCATATATTATTTATATTGATCACTACAGGTTAACAAGCGATGAACAAACTGTAAGAGGTTCTTTCTGCACTGGACCAGCGATAAGAAATTATAAAAACAATTTTTTTAGTGAGTTGGTAGGTACTTTTGTTTTAGTTTTTGCAATCTTTTTTATAGTTGAGCCAAACATTGAAATTGATGGTGATGTTGTCAATTTTGGATTAGGAGCTTTGGATGCTCTCCCTGTTGGTATTGTCGTTTGGGTAATTGGTATGACTCTTGGCGGAACAACAGGATTTGCCATCAATCCAGCAAGAGATTTTGGACCTAGACTAATGTATTCTTTACTTCCTCGAAAGAACAAACAACCAGATTGGGGATATAGCTGGATTCCAGTTTTTGGTCCATTAGTTGGAGCAACTCTGGCCGCATTGTTGTATAATATTTTGTAATTTATGAATCAAGAAATCATACCATGTGTGGCAGGCTCAACGGGGCTGGTTGGTTCCTTTTTATTAAAAAATCTTACTAAATCTTATTCTCAAGTAGTATCAATCACAAGAAGAAAGTTTAATTATAATTCATCAAACATTAAGAACGTTGTGATAGATTTTGATAATATTGAAAACGAAAATATTTTTAATAATAATAATCATTTATATATAGCCTTAGGTACAACAAGAAAAAAGGCAGGTAGTGATAAAAATTTCATAAAAGTAGATCACGATTATTGCATTAATTTAGCTAAAAAAGCAGTTGAAAGTGGAGTTAAAAGAGTTTCTATCGTATCATCTGTTGGTTCTAATCCCAAATCTACTTTACTATACCCTAAAACAAAAGGCCTGATGGAACAAGCGTTGTCTAAATTACCTTTTGAACATATTAGTATTATGAAACCAGGATTAATTTTAGGAGACAGATTAGAAAATAGGCTAGTAGAAAAATTTGCCAAAATTTTATTTTCATTAATAAATCCTTTTCTTTTGGGAGGATTAAAAAAATATAAATCTATCCATGCCGATGTAATATCAAAAGCAATGATTAATCAAATAATTACAGGTGATTCTGGTTTTTTTTCTTTTGAATACGCTGAATTGGTTGAAAGTTTAAAAAAATAGTATTTTCTAAAATTATTTATTGTTATTTATTTGCTAAGGAATATTATCTTTATTGTATGAGGAAATTGTTTTTTTCTTTCTTTTTACTGTTTAGTGGTTTGATTTATTCTCAGTCAAACTCCTCTCCAATCGCAACCGACGTTTACACATCAACAAAAAAAAATGCAGAGCTATCAGTGCATCTTGTTGGTTCTGACAGTGATATTACTGATAATTTAACCTATACAATTGTTTCAATTTCTACTCACGGCACTTTAAAAGATCCTCTTAACGGAAATGCAATTTTGGTAGCGGGAAGCACCTTGTCTAGTAACGGCAATGTAGTCACATTTATGCCAGGATCAAGTAAGTATAGTTCTTATATTGAATCAGGAATAACCTCATTTACATACAAAGTAAATGACGGTACAGATGACAGCGCAGAAAAAATAGTTTACATAAAAGTTTTTGACGATTTTTTAGCTTCACCATCTTTAAAAGGCTCTGAAATAACTGGTGATAATCCTGGTGATAGTTTTGGTCAATCAATAGCCATGAGTGAAAATGGTGATTTAATGGCAGTTGGAGCTCCTTTGTTTGGTTCAGGAGATAAGGGAAGTGTTAAAGTTTTAAAATATACTAGTGGCTCTGGTTGGGCTACTCATGGTAACGTTATTGAAGGAGCAAGTGATGGTGATAAATTTGGATCAGGTGTTTCATTAAATGGTGACGGTTCAGTTTTGGCTATAGGCGCAGCTTATGCAAATTCAAACAGGGGACAAGTAACAATTTATAGTTATAATTCTGGGACTAACAACTGGGATTTAATAGGAACTATTGATGGAACAAATGTTGCTTCACCAAAGTCTATTTCCGAACAATTTGGGAACGACGTGAGATTAAGTAAAGATGGTAAAACGTTAGCTGTTAGTGATTTGTGGCACGATTCGGGATCTAAAATAAATTCAGGAAGAGTGGTTGTTTTCAGATATCAATCAGGAACAACATGGAATATTTTAGGATCTAGTTCTGAAATTACTGGAGAAAGTGGCGATAATTTAGGTTGGGCAGTTGATTTGAGTTCTAATGGAAATATTTTAGCAGTAGGCGCTCATGAAAACGACACAGGAAAAAATGTTGGAGGTCAAGTCAAAATTTTTCAATACAATGGTTCTGCAGATGCTTGGGAAAATAAAGGGATTATTTATCCGACAGATCAAATTTCTAATGAAAGATTTGGCTCCTCAGTTGACTTAAATTCTAGTGGACTGGTAGTCGCTGTCGGGTCGAGATATGATAAACCAAATTCTAAAACAGCTGAGGGGTCTGTAAGTGTTTATAATTTTGTAAGTGGAACCACGTGGAACCGTTTAGGTTCAGAAATCAAAGATGAAGTTGGAAATGGAGACGATGCCAAATTTGATTATTTTGGTTCTCACGTATCAATTAATAATTCTGGAACTATGTTAGGTATTGTTGCTCCAGGTTTTGATGGGAATAAGGGAAATCTAAGATTATATAGCTATGATACTGAATTAGCTCGATGGACTCAAATTCCATCAACTACTTTTACCATTCCTGGTGAAAATGCTTCTGATTATACAACTGGAAGTGGAGACGAGGCAAAAGGTCAAAAAGTATTTATTAGTGGCGACGGTTCTTCAATAGCTTTAGGAGCTGATTTGAATGACAGCAGCGGCGGAACAGATTCGGGACATGTGAGGGTTTATAACCTTTATACAGTTCAACAAATTCCTTCCGCAGATTCTCAAACAGTTGCTTTCAATTTATATGAGCAACTTACTTCCTCAGAAGAAATTGTTCTTACAGCTTCCGATTCAGATAGTGGTCCAAACAACTTAGGCTATGTTATTACCGAACTTAATACAGCTAAATTATTTGAGGGAAGTACAGAAATTTCATCTTCGGATATTCCTTATTCTTTAACTGGAAATAAAGTTAAATACAATAGTAATTCTGATACAGTAGTAAATGATTCATTTAAGTTTGTTGCACATGATGGTGATGGTGGTGCTTCCAGTGTTCCTGCAACAGTTTCACTAACCGTTATCCCTGATAATGATAAACCTGTATCAATTGCTGATAACAAAACCACGGATGAAGATACTGTATTAGATATAACTTTAACTGCCACTGATGTAGACTCGCCCGCAAGTGACTTTACCTATACAATAGACACTTTTCCTTTAAATGGTACCTTAAAACAAGGGGGATATGAAGTTACTGCTAATTCAACTACTATTTGGAATGGACCCAATACAACATTTACTAAATCAGGTGGGGCTGATCCAACCCTTCAAGCCAATCAAGACCGTCTTACTGCAGAAGTATGGATAACTAGGGGAAATGATGGTGGTCAAATATTTAATATCATGGCAGAAAGTGTTTATAATAAAACAAATAGCCCAACGGGTACAAAATGGGCGATAGGAACATTGGATCAAGTTTCGACTTTAACAT
>JAQWJH010000002.1 GCA_029248455.1 Flavobacteriaceae bacterium | reverse complement strand
GAATCAATTATAGGTCCCAAAATACTGGCATTTTTTCCAAATATACTTACTTGTTGTCCATAATTAGATGAAGCCATATAATCTATTGGTTTGGAGACATCATTAAAAGAAACAACAGGAATTACTGGTCCGAACTGTTCTTCTTTATATACTTTCATTTCATGAGTTACTGGATAAAGAATTGCTGGATAAACATAATTTTTTTGCTTCTTTCCCCCTCTTTTATTAATAATTTTTGCGCCTAAATTTGTTGCATCATCTATTAGGTCAGAAATATAATTTGGTTTAGAAGGCTCTGGCAAGGGTGTTAATAGTGTATTCTCCCAGGGCATTCCTAATTTTAAATCATCTACTCTTTTGGAAAATTTACTTAAAAATTCGTCTTTTACATCTTCATGTACATATAAAATTTTAAGAGCTGTACAGCGCTGACCATTAAATGATAAAGTTCCTGAAATACATTCGTCAACTGTTAAATCTATATTGGCATCTTTTAAAATTATGGCAGGATTTTTAGCCTCAAGTCCTAAAACTAATCTGAGTCTATTTTTTTGAGGATGTAAATCTTGTAATGAAATAGCAGATGAACTATGTCCAATTAAAGCTAAAACATCAATTTTTCCTGTCTCCATTATTGGAGTTGCCAACTCCCTTCCTCTTCCAAAGACAATATTTACAACACCGGGTGGAAATGATTCTTTAAAAGCCTCCAGTAATGGGGCAATTAATAACACACCATGTTTAGCAGGTTTAAAAATAGTCGTGTTACCCATAATAATTGCTGGAATCAGTAAAGCAAAGGTTTCATTTAGAGGATAATTATAAGGTCCTAAGCATAATACAACTCCAAGTGGTCCTCTTCTTATTAAGGCTCTAACACCAGAAGAATTTTGAAAGTGTGCACCATTTCTATCAATAATTTTGTATTCTTCAATTGTATCTTGTATATAATCAACCGTTCTGTCAAATTCTTTTTCAGAATCTTTAAGATTTTTTCCTATTTCCCACATCAAAAGCTTAACAACTTCATCTCTTTTTAAAACCATTTTATCGACAAAATTTTCCATGCAATTTATTCTTTCATAAACCTTCATCGTTGGCCATATTCCTTGACCTTGATTATATGCTTTTGAAGCAGATTCTAAAGCTTCAATTGCTAAATCTTTAGACATTAATGGAGTTGTTCCCAGTAGTGTAGGTTCTTTATCATAAGTATCACAAAGTAATGTTGAAAATACATGGGCCATTTTACCTTTCCACTCTTTGATTTCTCCATTTATAAGAAATTCTTTGTGAGTTATATGTTTTTCAATTACATATTTCTTAGGGATATTGTTCATAATTATAGATTAAATTTGTTTCATTGAAGTCATAGAAGCACGTAATTTTTTTCCAATAAGTTCAACTGGATGGTTTCTAATTATATCATTAACCTCTATTAATTTTTGATTATTGGTTTTATTAGACAAGTTATAAGATTCTCCAATATGTTTATTCTCTATGTCTTTCATAAATTCTTTAAGCAAGGGTTTGCAAGCATGATCAAATAAATAACAACCATATTCTGCTGTATCAGAAATTATCTTATTCATTTGAAAAAGTTTATTCTTAGAAATTAAATTAGCTATAAGTGGAGTTTCGTGAAGAGATTCATAATAAGCAGATTCATCAATAATTCCAGAGGCTGTCATTGTTTCAAAAGCTAGCTCTACCCCTGCTCTAACAAATGCAACTAATAATAGTCCGTTGTCAAAAAATTCTTGTTCGGTAATTTCTTTTTCTGATGAATTAGTTTTTTCAAAAGAAGTTTCTCCAGTTTCAGCTCTCCATTTTAACAAGTTTTCATCATTATTTTCCCAATCTATCATCATGGTTTTAGAAAAATTCCCAGACATAATATCGTCCATATGTTTTTGAAATAACGGAGTCATAATTCTTTTTAAATCTTCAGATAAATTAAAAGCTTCAATTTTTGCAGAATTATTTAATCTATCCATCATATTAGTTACTCCACCATGCTTTAATGCTTCAGTAATAGTCTCCCATCCATATTGAATAAGTTTGGCTGCATAAGATGGATTAATACCGTTTTGAATCATTTTATTAAATGAAAGTATTGAACCCGTTTGCAATACTCCACAAAGAATAGTTTGTTCACCCATTAAATCAGATTTTACTTCTGCTACGAAAGACGATTCTAATACTCCAGCTCTATGGCCACCAGTAGCTACAGCATAAGCCTTTGCGTAATCTAAACCATTTTTATTTGGATTATTTTCAGGATGAACTGCAACCAATGTAGGAACTCCAAACCCTCTTTTGTATTCTTCTCTGACCTCACTTCCTGGGCATTTTGGAGCTACCATTATAACAGTTATATCTTTTCTTACTTTATAGCCCTCTTCAACAATATTAAAACCATGTGAATAAGAAAGAATCGAATTTTTTTTCATCAATGGCATTAAATTATCTACAACATTGGTATGATTTTTATCAGGTGTTAAATTTAATACCATATCTGCATCTGGAATTAACTGCTCAAATGTGCCAATATGAAAATTATTTTGAGTTGCATTAAGAAACGAATCTCTTTTCTGATCAATTGCAGATTGTCTTAATGCATAAGAAATATCTAAACCTGAATCTCTCATGTTTAAACCTTGGTTCAAACCTTGTGCCCCGCAGCCAACGATAACAATTTTTTTATTCAAAAGAATATTTACACCATCATCAAATTCAGAGGAACTCATAAATCTACACTTTCCTAATTGTTCTAATTTTTGTTCCAATGTCAATTGGTTATAGTAATTTTTCATAATTTATTTGTCTGTATTTAAACCTAAAATATTTGATATATTCATTGGCTCTTTAGAAACTGAAATCCTCCCAGATCTTACAAACTGTAATAATCCATAGGGTTCTAGGGAATGATATAACTTTTCCGTTTCATTTCTCCAGCCAGTTTTTTCAATAACAAAGTAATTTGGAGAAACAGTTACTATGTTAGCTTGGCTTTCTTTTATAATTTTTTGAATGTGTTTTTCATCGAAAAGTGATTTAGACTTAACTTTGTACAAAGCCGTTTCTAAATAAATAGTTTCTTTATCCGTATGAAAAAAAGCTGCAATGACCTCAATTTGTTTTTCAATTTGTTTTATAATTCTTTTTATATTTTGTTCAGAGATAGAAACTACTATTACAAACCTAAAAATATTATCAATTTCAGAGGGAGAGGTCGTTAAACTCTCAATATTAATATGTCGTTTTAAAAAAATTGCTGAAATCCTGTTTAACAAACCAATATTATTTTCGGTATATATAGAAATTGTATATGTATTAATATTTTTACTCATAAACTTACTCTAATCTTACATCAGAAACTGATGCGCCAGATGGAATCATTGGAAATACATTTGCTTCTTTTTCAACTTTAACCTCAAGAAAATATGGCTTATTTGAATTCAACATCTTTTTTATTGAAGACTTTAATTCCTGTCTTTTCTCAACTTTTTTAGCATCAATATAATAACCTTTAGCAATAGCAACAAAATCCGGATTTATCATTTCAGTTGAAGCGTATCTTTTTTCAAAAAACATTTGCTGCCATTGTCTTACCATTCCCAAATATTCATTATTTAAAACAACTATTTTAACGGCAGATCCTGTTTGAAATATTGTTCCTAATTCTTGAATAGTCATTTGATAACCACCATCTCCGATAATTGCAACCACCTCTCTTTTAGGAGCTCCCATCTTGGCGCCTAATGCAGCTGGAAGTGCAAATCCCATTGTTCCTAAACCACCTGAAGTTACATTAGATTTAGATTGCTTAAAGCTAGCGTATCTACATGCAACCATCTGATGTTGTCCCACATCAGTCACAATAATTGCATTACCATTAGATGCTTCATTAATTTCTCTCACCACTTCTCCCATAGTTAAACCATGTTTTGTAGGATGAATATCGTCTTTTATTACTTTTTCATATTCAACTTTGTAATATGATTGAAATTTACTTAACCAATCTTTGTGTGAGTTTTTTGTGGCATTTTTAGTTAGTAAAGGAAGGGTTTTTTTAACATTGCCTAAAACAGCAATATCAACATCTACATTTTTATTAACTTCAGCTGGATCAATTTCTAAATGTATAATTTTTGCTTGTTTGGCATAAGTATCTAAATTTCCTGTTACTCTGTCATCAAAACGCATTCCGATAGCTATCAATAAATCACATTGATTAGTCAGTACATTAGGGCCATAATTTCCATGCATACCAACCATACCCACATTTAGGGGATGTTCTGTTGGTAATGCAGATAAACCTAAAATTGTCCAAGCAGCAGGAATCCCAGTTTTTTCTATAAACTCTTTAAACTCATTCTCAGCATTACCTAAAATAACGCCTTGTCCCCAAACAATTAATGGTTTTTTTGCAGAATTTATTAATGATACTGCGTTATTAATATCTTTTAATGAATAATCAGGAGTAGGTTTGTAACTTCTAATCGATTTGCATTTTTTATATTTAAAATTCATCATCTCAAATTGCGCGTCCTTAGTAATATCTATAAGTACGGGGCCAGGTCGTCCAGATTTAGCGATATAAAAAGCTTTAGCTATTATCTTTGGAATGTCAACTGCTTTAGTTATTTGACAATTCCATTTAGTCACTGGAGTTGAAATTCCGATTATATCTGTTTCTTGAAAAGCATCAGAACCTAGTAAATGTGAAGCAACTTGACCAGTAATACAAACCATTGGAGTAGAGTCTATTTGAGCATCAGCAATACCAGTCACTAAATTTGTTGCCCCAGGACCTGAGGTTGCTGTAACAACTCCTACTTTTCCAGAGACTCTAGCATATCCTTGAGCAGCGTGAGTTGCACCTTGTTCATGTCTAGTTAAAACATGATTTAATTCATCTTGAAATTTATACAATTCATCGTAAATAGGCATAATTGCCCCACCAGGATAACCATATATTAAGTTAACATCTTCTTCTATCAAACATCTAATTACAGCTTCTGCGCCTGATATTTTATTCAATTTATTCATTTAAATTTCATCCGTTACACACCCATTAGATGCGTTAGACACATTTTTAGCATATTTATTTAAAACTCCTCTGAAAACTTTTAAATTCGGTGACTTCCATTTTTTTCTTCTTTTTTCTAATTCCTCATTAGAAATATGTAATGTTAAAGTGTTTTTTACCGCATCAATAATTATTTTATCTCCATCTTCAATTAAAGCAATATTTCCACCATCTTGAGCCTCAGGACAAATGTGACCTACCACAAAGCCATGAGTTCCACCAGAGAACCTTCCATCGGTAATTAATGCGACATCCTTTCCTAATCCTGCACCCATTATAGCAGCTGTTGGTTTTAACATTTCTGGCATCCCGGGCCCACCTTTAGGGCCTTCATATCTAATAACAACCACGTCACCTTTTTTGACTTCACCATTCTTTATACCATCATTAGCTTTGAACTCACCTTCGAAAACTTTCGCTTTTCCACTAAATAATAAACCTTCTTTTCCAGTGATTTTAGCCACAGATCCGTTTAGGGCTAAATTTCCGTATAAAATTCTAATATGACCATTTTTCTTTATTGGGTTTTCAAATGATTTAATGATTTGTTGATTAGACTTCAATGGTTTTATATTTTCCAAATTCTCTCTAATGGTTTTTCCAGTGATAGTCATGCATTCACCATCCAGAAAATTATTATCTAGCATATATTTCATAACAGCAGGAACTCCGCCAATGTTATGTAAATCTTCCATTAAATATTTACCACTTGGTTTTAAATCAGCTAAAAATGGTGTAGAGTCACAGATTGTTTGAAAATCATCAATTGTAAAATTAATTTCAGCACTTTTTGCGATTGCTAACAAATGTAATACTGCATTTGTAGAACCTCCAAGAACAGTAATTAGTTTCACAGCATTTTCAATAGATTGTCTAGTGACGATATCTCGAGGTTTTAAGTCATTTATTAACAAATTCTTTAATACATTTCCAACTTCATAACACTCCTCTGATTTATTATTACTTGTAGCTGGATTTGAAGAATTATATGGAAGTGCCATTCCCATTGCTTCAATCGCTGAAGCCATTGTGTTTGCAGTATACATACCACCACAAGCTCCAGCACCAGGACAAGCATTCTTTATAATAGATTTATATTCCTTTTTGTCAATCTTACCTGCAACATTTTCTCCCCAAGCTTCAAAAGCAGATACTACATCTAATTTTTTTCCGTTGTGACATCCAGGGGCAATTGTTCCTCCGTAAACTAAGACACCAGGTCTATTTAATCTTAACATAGCCATAAGAGCACCTGGCATATTTTTATCACATCCTACAACAGTTACAACAGCGTCATAAGACATTCCTTCAACGACAGTTTCAATAGAATCAGCAATGATATCTCTAGAGGGTAAAGAAAATCTCATCCCTGAAGTTCCCATAGAAATTCCATCACTTACACCAATGGTATTGAATATTAAACCAACTAAACCAGATTTATTCACTCCATTTTTAATAAGTTTCGAAAGGTCATTAAGATGCATATTACATGGATTTCCCTCATAACCCGTACTAGCAATACCAATTAAAGGATTTTTCAAATCTTCTTCATCAAGACCAATAGCATGAAGCATGGCTTGGGCCGCTGGTTGAGTAGGATCCTGAGTAACCGCTCTACTAAATTTATTTAAAATCATTTTTTTGATTAAAAAAAAACCCTCTCCATATAATGAGAAGGAAGGGATTTAACTTATTATTAAAAATAGAAATATTTAATTAATATATTAACAAAAATATGTATAATTTGGTATGTAACATTTTATATATTGTATTTTTATAATATCAATAATAAATTATACTAAAAATCCTCTTTTTTTATGAAAAATTTAATAAAAACAGTATTTAGTAAACAAAAATCTTTTTTTAATTCAAAAGAAACTTTCAATATTGATATAAGAAAGCAACATTTATTAAATCTCAAAAAAGAAATTAAGAATAATGAAAAGGAAATTGAATTCGCACTTTTTAAAGATTTAGGTAAATCAGAGGGGGAAAGTTATTTAACTGAAATTCATTTTGTTTATTCTGAATTAAAAATCGCATTAAAAAATATTAAAAAATGGACCAAGAGAAAATCTGTTAGATCCTCCTTATTAAATTTTCCGTCCTCAGATTATATTATTGCTCAACCTTATGGAAATACTTTACATATTTCGCCCTGGAATTACCCTTTTCAATTATCAATAGCACCACTCATTGGTGCGATTGCCGCCGGAAATACAGTTGTTTTGAAACCATCAGAATATTCAAAACATACAACAGAGATTTTGGAAAAAATAATCAATAATGTTTTTGATGAACAATATGTTAAAGTGATTAAAGGAGGTCCTGAAATAGCTTCTGAGTTGTTAAATTATAATTGGGATTACATTTTTTTCACAGGCAGTGTCAATGTCGGAAAAATAGTAGCTAAACAAGCAGCATTACATTTAACTCCAACAACCTTAGAACTAGGCGGTAAAAATCCCTGTGTAGTTGACGAAACAGCTTCTTTAAAAATTACTGCAAAAAGAATAGTTTGGGGAAAATTTATTAATTGTGGCCAAACTTGCATAGCTCCAGATTTTTTAATTGTAAACAAAAAAATTAAAGAGAATCTAATCTTAGAAATTATTAACCAGTTGAAGTTAATATATGGAAATGATCCTGAAAAATCTGATTCTTATGGTCGCATAATAAGTGAAAAACACATTGAATTTTTAACCTCACTCATAAAAGATCAAAAAATAATGTATGGAGGAAAAATAAATAAAAAATCTAGATATTTTGAACCAACTTTAATTGAAGTTAATGGTTTTGACTCTAAAATTATGGAACAAGAAATATTTGGTCCAATACTACCAATATTTGAATATGATAAATTTGATGAGGTTGATGACATCATTAATAAATACAAAAACCCGCTAGCCTTATATATTTTTACTAAAAATAAAAGACTTGGTGAAAAATTCTTAAAAAAACATAGTTTTGGTGGTGGTGCAATAAACGATACTGTTGTTCATATTATTAACGATCGCTTACCTTTTGGTGGTATAGGAAACAGTGGAATGGGTAAGTATCATGGTGAGGCTACATTTAATACTTTTTCTCATTTCAAACCCTACATCTCAAAGCCTTTGTGGATTGATATTCCGCTGAGGTATCCTCCTTTTAAAAATAAAATGAATTTTTTAAAAAAGGCACTTAAACTGATGCAATGATTTTTAGATTATTAAAAATATTTTTATTAATAATTAGCTTTTCAATAAGTGCACAGATTAATAATAACTTAAGTCAAAATAAATATTTTGAATTAGAAATTAATATTTTAAAAATAAAAAAACCTGGTACAGCTTTTATTGCTATTTACAATAATTCATTAGATTTTAACTCTGTAGATGAATCGAAAAATAGAATTACTTATGCATTAAAAGAAAATGTAAAAAAAGGAAGCTTTTCAAAAATTATTATGGTTGAACAAGGTACGTATGGAATCAAAATATTCATAGATAAAAACAATAATAATAAATTTGATTTTAATATTATTGGGATTCCAAAAGAGCAATATGGATTTTCAAATAATGTTAGTGCTATATTGGGACCACCGAGTTTTAAAAACGCCTCATTTAATGTAGTAAATAACAAAACTGTAAATATTAAAATGAAATAAATGGAAAAATCAGTTTCACTAGCAATAAAAGATAGGCGATCAGTCAGAATTTTTAAGGACGAAAAAATAGACTGCGAAAAAGTTAAAGATTGTATTTATAACGCATCTTTAGCTCCAAATAGTAGCAATCTTCAACTATGGGAGTTCATACATATTAATGATTCAAAAATATTGGATAGGCTTTCTAAAGCATGTATGAATCAAAATGCAGCAAAAACCGCCTCTCAACTAGTAGTAATTGTTACCAGAAAAGATTTATGGAGAAAAAGAGCAAAAGAAAATATTGATTTTCTCAATAATCAAAAGAAACAACGGTTGATCTCTGAAAATAGACACAAACAAGCTTTAAACTATTATAACAAACTAATTCCAATTCTATATTTTGATTTTTTTGGAATATTAGGTTACTTAAAATATTTTATATTTCAAATACTAGGTCTATTTTTCCCTGTTGTTAGACAAACAAGAAATAGTGATTTAAGAGTAGTTGTCCATAAATCAGCAGGATTAGCAGCCCAAAATTTTATGTTAAGTATGTCAGCAATTGGTTACGACACATGCCCTATGGAGGGGTCTGACACTTTAATGGTTAAGAAAATATTGAAATTATCAAAAGATTCCGAAATCAATATGGTCATAGGATGTGGGTTAAAAAATGAAAAAGGTGTTTATGGCCCACGTTTTAGAGTACCTTTCGAAAAAGTTTATAAGTATATTTGAAAAATATTTTTTATTTATGAACGAAGATCTTTTTAAAAAAATTTGCGGAAGTTATCCCACTGGAGTTACAGTAATTACATCTGTTGAAGATAAAACTAATTATGGATTCACAGCTAATTCATTCACTTCTGTTTCCATTGATCCACTGTTAGTTCTTTTTTGTTTAAACAAAGAAGCTAATTCTAATAAAGCCTTGAATACTAATAATTTTTTTATAATTAATATTCTTTCAAGCGACCAATCAAAAATTTGTAATCAATTTGCTAACAAAAAACTAAGTCCTGAAAAAAGATTCGACGGAGTCGAAACAAAAGTTTCTAAAAATAATATTAAAATAATTTCAAACTCTATTGCATGGATTGAATGTAAGGTGAAAAATATTATTGATGGAGGAGATCACAATATTTATTTAGGAGAGGTACTAAGTGGTAGTTTTTCTGAGAATAAACAACCCTTGGTTTACCACAACGGAATGATAAAAAAAATTATTTAAAAGCTTTTAATCCATCCTCAAGCCATGCTTGATAAACATTTTTAGTAGTATATTGAATTGGACTATTTAGAATTTTTAAATTTGGATCTAATAAAACATAGTAAGGCTGGGAAGCACTTTTAAAATTCAATGCTTGAAAAGTAGCAGATTTATCTCCAATTGTTCTTATTTCTTTAATTTTTCCAGATTTGTATTTGAGATCAAGTTGGTTAACTTTTTCAAGTTCTTTTCTGTCATCAACGTAAAGTGAAATTAATACGAAATTATTATTAATTAAATCAAAAACAACTGGATCAGTCCAAATATTCTCTTCTACTCTTCTACAGTTTACACAGGCCCAACCAGTAAAATCTAAAAGTATTGGTTTGTTTATTTCTTTAGCGTGCTGTAATCCTTTATCAAAATCCTTGAAACAGTTAAAACCTAAAGGGCAATCATTAGATTTCGGATAGATACTATAAAAAGATGGAGGCGTAAACCCACTTAGTAAACGGGCACTATTTGAACCATTAGGCAAAAGAGCTGGACTCAAATATATTGCAAAACTTAAAAAGGATAATGAAAGCAGCATGTTAAACTTTGATCTTTTAACTACATGACTTTCATTTGGAAATTTATAAACACCTATAAGATAAAGAGATAGCAAAATTGATATAATTACCCAAATAGCAATAAAGATTTCTCTTTTAATTAACCCCCAATGTTCTACTAAATCGGCATTTGATAAAAATTTAAAAGCAAAACCTAATTCTAAAAAACCTAATATAATTTTAAATGTATTCATCCATCTTCCAGATTTAGGTAAAGATTTTAACATATTTGGAAAAAGGGCAAATACTGTAAAAGGAAGCGCTAAAGCTATTCCAAAACCTAGCATACCAATTGAAAGTTGAAGAGCACCACCTTGAGAGGATATTGATCCAACTAATAAAGAACCTAAAATAGGTCCAGTACAAGAAAATGAAACTAGAACTAAAGTTAATGCCATAAAGAAAATGCCAATAAAACCTCCAATACTATTTGACTTTGAATCTATAGAATTAATCCAAGAAGAAGGAATGGTAATCTCGTAAAAACCGAAAAAAGAAAAAGCAAATATTATAAATACGATAAAAAAGAAAACATTAAGCCAGGCGTTTGTTGAAATACTGTTTAATATTTCAGGATCTAAAGACTCTACAAAATGAAAAGGAATACTTAAAAAAAGATATATAAAAACAATAAATAGCCCATACAGTATTGCGTTAAATGAAGAACTGGATTGTGTTTTTTTATTTGTAAAAAATGATACAGTGAGTGGAATCATGGGAAAAACACAAGGAGTAAGTAAAGCTAATAAGCCTCCTAAAAATCCTAGAATTAATAAATCAAAATAAATATTTCCTGAAATATTGTTTTCTTCTGAGTAATTTTCAAGTAATTCTTTATTTTTTAAATCAATTACCAAAGGATTTGAGTCATCTGAAACTAAAGCTGTTAAATCTTCATTTAATATGATCTCTGACGAGCCATCTAAATTAAATACTAAATCAGATTCTCTGAAAATACAAACAGCATCATTACAAGCTTGATAAGCTATTGTTGCAAACACCTTGTCAAGATTGAGATCCTTAACCTCAATAACCTGTTTAAATGTATTGGAATCAATAAAATAAGTTTGATCTAAATTAAAGATTGGATCAAATTTTGTAATAGACTCCGATTCAATAGTATTGCCAATTAGAATATATGAATCATTGGAAATGTTTTTAAAAATAAATTCAGTTGGTAATGCACCACCATCAATTAAAAATTGCGAATATAATCTCCAATTAGAATCGATTTTTGAGGATATTATTAACTCATACTGATTTTTAGAAATTGTATTTACTTTAGTAGTAAAAGATACCGGATCCTGAGAAAAACCAATGTTTATAAAAAGGAAAAAAGAAAAAAAAAGACTAAAAATATTTTTCATAATAATTCAATTTTCAATGTTGCTCCTTTAGATTTATAATACCTTCTGTCGGCTCTTTGTCCAACAATCCACATGACTTCATTGTTATTACAAAGTAACCATTGGTTTTGTTTGTCAAAGAAAGACATTTTTTCATCTTTAAAGTACTTAGAAATCAATTTTTTTCCTTTCATTCCTAATGGATATATTAAATCTCCTTTTTTCAATTTCCTTAAGTACAATGGTAATTTGATATCATTTTTTGAAATAAATATTGATTTACTATTAGATTTTGAAACAAAATCTCCAGTTTCCATACTAATTCGAATTGGATCATCAATTCCTTTCATATCAACTTTTATTACTTGATCATATTCCTTAGTCTTTTTTTTTAAAATTAAATTAGTTCGATCACTTAGAAGAACATGACTTACTGACTCAATAATTTTTCCAGAAATAGAGTTACAAAGCATTAGAATTTCTGAGGGATTTTTAAAACCATAGTCTTTAAATAAATTATAGATATCATTTTTGTTACACCGAACGAATTTTTTTTCTATAATAATCTCATCATTTTTAATAACAAATTTTTCTTTTTTAACTGCTTCAATGTATTTATCAATCACTAATTGTGAATTCTTTAAAAAATTCATTGTTTTTTTTGATTGAGAGAGAAAATTTGGATAAAGCTTTTTTAAAAGTGGAATAATTTGATTTCTAATATAATTTCTCTGATAATCATCTTTCTTATTTGTTGAATCCTCTCTCCAATGAATTTTGTTAATTTTAGCGTATTTAAGAATTTGTTTTTTTGAAAATAT
Organism: Flavobacteriaceae bacterium; assembly: GCA_029248455.1. Taxonomy (GTDB): domain Bacteria; phylum Bacteroidota; class Bacteroidia; order Flavobacteriales; family Flavobacteriaceae; genus MAG-121220-bin8. Next base: position 13,120 of record JAQWJH010000002.1, on the reverse strand, counting down.
CGTCAACAGTCTTACAATCTTGTCATTTACAGGGCTTATTCCTGTAAAACCCTCAATTCCAGAGGCCCTTGATAGATTTATTATAAAAGTTTCTAAGGAATCATCTAAGTGGTGAGCTGTCAATATGTAATCTTTATTGTTATTTTTTAAAAGTTCATTAAACCAGTCATATCTTAATGTTCTAGCTGCCATTTGTAACGAATGATTTGGAAGTTTTGTATGAAAAGATTTTGAAAAAAAATGAATAGAATTATCATAGCAATATTTTTTTACAAACTTTTCATCCAAATCACTTTCATCTCCTCTTAATTTAAAATTACAGTGTGCTACTGATACATCATAATTTGACCTTCTTAATAAATCAATTAAAACCATGCTGTCTACGCCGCCGCTTAGACAAACAAGAAGTTTCGATTTTTTTAAAAAATCAAAATCACTATTTACATGATCTGAAAAAAGATTAAACATTAGAACAATATTACGTTTTTTAATAATTTAATTATGTCTTATTTAAGAATCGATAACATTGGTTCTGCTTTCAAAAGACATTCCTGATATTCTTTCTCTGGAGATGAGTTTGATGTAATTGCACTTCCTACTTGAAAGGATAGGTATTTGTTTTTATGGTCATAAATCAATGATCTTATAACTACGTTGAAGTCAAAATTTCCTCTGGGGTCTATATAACCAAGCGCACCACTATACAACCCTCTTTTCGAAACTTCTAATTTCTCAATAATATTTAATGCTTTTATTTTTGGAGCGCCAGTCATACTTCCCATTGGAAAAGTAGCTTTAATAACATCTGTCATTTTTAAATTACTATCAATTTGAGATTCAACTGTTGAAATCATTTGGTGAACTTTTTCAAATGGATAAACCTTACATAACTCTGTTACCTTGACAGATCCAGGATAAGAAAATCTGGAAAGATCATTTCTAACTAAATCAACAATCATAATATTTTCAGATCGTTCTTTTGGATCTTGGGTCAAGTCCTTTTTTAAATTCAAATCAATAACTTTATCATTATCTCTTCTAGAAGTTCCTTTGATTGGTTGTGTTATTATTTTATTATTTATTCTTTTAATATACCTTTCAGGCGATGAGGATAATAAATATGTGTCGTTTTGCTTAAAAAAAGCACTCATTGGATTTTTAGAAATTTGATTTAATTTATCATAAACATTAAATGGATAAATATTTGAATCATTGGAAAACCACTCCATACAAAAGTTTGCCTCATATATATCGCCTCTGTTTATATGAAATAATAATTTATTTATTTTTTCCTCATATTGTGATTTTGAAAGCCTTGGAAATAATTTAATCTCAGACTTTATATTTTTATCATTAATCTTTTGAGAATAGATATCATCCAAGTCAGATTCAATTTCTGAGGGATACAAGTAATGAGCCTCAACATTTCTTGATTTGATAATCCATATTTTTTTTGGTTGAAAAAAAAAATAAATTTGGAAAATCAAATTCTGAATAGTTATTACTTTTTAAATCTTCTAATTCATTTTTTAAATCATATGAAAAATAACCAAATAACCAGTCATTAGTTTCTTTCAAATAGGCTTCTAATTTATTAAGTGAATTGCTCTTTGTAAAAGGCAGTTTCGAATGAACGTCAGTCGCTACAATAGCATCTAAATCCCCCAACCTATCATTATAGTTGTTTGAATCTAGACATATAGATATGTTAAACTGATTAGACCATTTAAAAAGTTTTTTTTTAAATAAACTAATGTTTTCAGGCGTATATACTTTGATTTTTCTTTTCAATAAATTTTAAAAAAACAAATTTAATAATTACTTTAATTATAAATTGATTTATAATAAAATTATACTAAATGAATATTTTTAAAAGTTTAAAATATTATTTAATTGCGACAATTGGATGTATAATATTAAATTCTTGTAATTCTATAAATTCAAATAAAAATATATCTACAACACCAAATGTCATAATTTTTATTGCTGACGATATTAGTTGGGATGACTTTGGATGTTACGGTAATAATCAGGTTATGACTCCAAATATTGATTATTTAGCTGAAAACGGAGTAATATTTAACAATACCTATTTAACAACAAGTTCTTGTAGTCCAAGTAGAAACTCTATTATTACAGGGCGATATCCTCACAATACTGGGGCAGCCGAGCTTCACACTTCTCCTCCAATAGACATGATTTCATTTCCTGAAGTTTTAAAAAATAATGGATATTACACACTTCAAGCTGGAAAATTCCACATGGGGGATTATGCTAATAGAGGATTTAGTGAAGTTCACGATAATAAAAAAATTAACGGATTAGGAGGAGAAAATTATTGGGAAAAAGCAATTATTAACAGGCCCAAAGAAAAACCTTTTTTTATGTGGTTGGCATCGTATGATGCTCACAGGACTTGGGGAGAAAATAAGTTTGTTAATACCCATAATCCTGATGAAATAAATGTACCTGATTATCTCGTTGACAAACCTATGACTAGAAAAGATTTGGCAGATTATTATGATGAAATAACCAGATTTGATTTTCACATAGGTAAGGTAGTTGATAAGTTAAAAGAACAAAATATCTATCAGAATACTCTAATAATTGTAATGTCTGATAATGGAAGACCATTTCCTCACAGTAAAACTAGATTAAATGATCAAGGTGTAAAAACACCATTTATAATTCATTATCCAAATATTCATGAATTAAAAGGAAAGGAAAGTAATAGTTTAATTAGTTCAATTGATATTGCTCCAACAATAATAGATCTAGCAAATTTAGAGGCTATTAAAAGTTTTCAAGGTTCTAGTTTTAAAAATGTTTTATTAGATCCCAAAAAAAAGTTCAGAAATTATGTTTTTGCTGAACACAACTGGCACGATTATGAGGCTCATCAACGAATGGTTAGAAATGATAGTTTTCTTTATATTGTAAATTCTAGACCCAATTTTGCTTTAACCGGTCCATTAGATGCAATAAACAGTCCGACCTTTCTTGATTTAAAATATGCATTACAAAATGATCAAATAAATAAAAAACAATCAGAGATTTTTATTAAACCCAGACCTAGCGAAGAACTTTATTGTTTACACAACGATCCTTATCAATTTAATAATTTAATGAATTCGACTAAAGTTCCTAAAGTCCATGAGCTTTTAAAACAAAAACTTAATGAATGGGTATCAGCCACTGGTGATAATATTCCTAATACCTTAACAAAAGATTGGTATTTAAAAAAACAAGAGCCTTATAATCAATCTTCTTTACTAAAAACAAAAGATTTTGAAATAAGGGGGGAAATGCCAGGAAAAGCATTAAACGCTGTTAAAAACAACAACAAAGGACCTTTTTAAAAAATTAAATATGTAGAGCTCTATCTTGAGTTGCAGCTAAAGCTGCTTCTTTAATAGCTTCAGCATAAGTTGGATGAGAATGACTCATTCTTGAAATGTCTTCAGCAGAGGCCCTGAATTCCATTGCAGTAACTGCCTCAGCAATTAAATCAGCTGCTCTGGCACCAATTATATGAACGCCTAAAATTTCATCTGTTTTTTTATCAGCCAAAATCTTAACAAATCCATCAGTGTCCATACTTGCTCTCGACCTTCCTAATGCACGAAAAGGAAATTGACCTTTTTTATATTCAACACCATCATCTGACAACTGTTTTTCTGTTTTTCCAACAGAGGCTACTTCGGGCCAAGTATAAATTACATTGGGAATAAGATTATAATTTATGTGAGGTTTTTGTTTAGCCATTATTTCTGCTACCATTACCCCTTCTTCTTCAGCTTTGTGTGCCAACATGGGTCCTTTAATAACATCTCCTATAGCATAAACATTACTGCAGGATGTTTGTAACTGATCATTAACTTTAATTTGACCTTTATCATTTGTTTCAATTCCTAAAGAACTGATGTTTAAATTTTCTGTAAATGGTTTTCTTCCTACAGAAACTAAACAATAATCACCTTCAAATAAAACCTTGTTTCCATTGTTATCTTCAGCATGAACAGATACATTATCTTCACTTGTTGAAATTTGGAAAACTTTATGAGATAAATAAAATTTAATTTTTTGTTTTTTGAAAATTCTCATCAACTCTTTTGAAATAGAAGCGTCCATGAAAGGAGTGATTGTGTTTGAGTATTCCACAACTGAAACTTCAGCCCCTAACCTACTATAAACCTGACCAAGTTCTAAACCAATAACTCCACCACCAATAACTATTAATTTTTTTGGAATCTCTTTTAAATTTAATGCCTCGGTAGAGGTAATAATTCTTTTCTTGTCAATTTTAGCAAAAGGAAGATTAGTGGGTTTAGATCCTGTGGCTATAACAGCATTATTAAAAGTTATATTAGTTACTCCGCTTGAAGAATTATCAATTTTAATCGTACTAGAATCAACAAACGAACCTGTTCCGTGATAAACTTTGATCTTATTCTTATTCATTAAAAAATCAATTCCTTTTACTGTTTGGTCCACAACATTTTGTTTTCTAGAAATCATCTTTTCTAAATTTACTTTGACGTTACCCTCAAAATTAATTCCGTGTGATTCAAAATTATGAACGGCATCATGAAAATGATGAGATGAATCTAATAGTGATTTGGATGGAATACAACCAACATTTAAACAAGTTCCCCCTAGTGAATTATATTTTTCAATTATAGCTGTTTTCATCCCTAGTTGAGAACACCTAATAGCACACACATATCCCCCTGGACCAGAACCAATAATAACAACATCAAATTTATCCATCATTTTTTATTCAAAAATACAAATGTTTTGTGTTATTTAAGTATTCACTAAAATAAAGTTTAATATCTTTTAGAACTTAATTATATATTAGCATTGTATTGTAAATTCATAATAATTGAAAAATAAAAAAAAATCAATTTCTTTAATAGAATCAACTATTCCGATTTTTATTTTAATACTTCTTTTAGCTTATAATGTTTTTGTTTATGGTGATGAGGCCATGAGTGGTTCCAATCAGTTTATTTTATTAATTGGAGCAGCTATTGCAAGCATTGTTGGTTTCAATAAAGGCATCATGTTTAAACAAATGATTGATTCAGTTTCATCAAATATTAAATCAATAACTGGTGCGATTTTAATACTGTTATTTGTAGGTGCTTTATCAGGAACTTGGTTATTAAGTGGCATCATACCTACAATGATTTATTACGGATTACAAATTCTTCATCCAACTATTTTTTTACCCTCCTGTTTAATCATCTGTGCCATAATATCCATTTCAACCGGAAGCAGCTGGACTACTTCTGCAACTGTTGGAATAGCATTAATAGGAATCGGAAGAGCTATTGAAATTCCTGAGGGAATGGTTGCAGGAGCTGTAATTTCTGGTGCATATTTTGGTGATAAACTATCTCCCTTGAGTGATACAACCAATTTAGCTCCTGCAGTCTCTGGATCTAACCTATTTACTCATATTAAATATTTAACTATTACAACAATTCCAACAGTAATAATTACATTAATTATTCTTTCATTGATAAATTTATTTACAATTTCGTCGGGACCAACTGATCACCAATATCTTTTAAAAACTATTGGCAACACCTTTAATATCACTCCCTTGCTATTTATAGTACCATTAATAGTGGTTTTTATGATATTTAAAAAAACACCCCCACTTATAGCTTTATTTGTTGGGACTGTACTGGGTGGAATATTTGCTGTAATCTTTCAATCTTCAGTAATAAATGGTATTTCAGGAGATACTGAAATGACTTTTAATGGTGCTTACCAAACGGTTTTAAATTCCATGACAACAGAAACTTCAATTGATTCTGGAAATTCTGTTCTAAATGATTTATTTAATAGCGGAGGAATGAAAGGTATGCTAAATACTATTTGGCTTGTTATATGTGCAATGGTTTTCGGAGGAATTATGGAATCTATTGGAGCATTAGAAAAAATAAGTTCATCATTATTAAATTTAGGTAAATCTACGTTTTCAATATTTGCGAGTACCGTAGGAAGTTGTTTGGCAATTAATTTGACAGCATCAGATCAATATCTTTCAATTGTAATCCCAGGAAAAATGTTTTCCAAAGCTTTTAAAGACAAGAATTTGGCGCCAGAAAACTTAAGTAGAACACTTGAAGATTCTGGAACGGTAACCTCTGTTCTGATTCCATGGAATACTTGTGGTGCCTACCAATCAGGAATTTTAGGTGTTAGTGTTTTTGATTATTTTATTTACGCAATATTTAATTGGTTAAGTCCTTTTATGACATTAATTGTAGCAGCATTTAGCATTAAAATTAAAAAATTGAAATAAAATTTTAGTTGATTTTTTTTAATAATAAATCTTTACTTTTGATAATACCTACTTATGTCTAAAACAGGAAATAAAGAAATAAAAAAAAATAGATTCACATTTAGTAGAAGTCAACAGATAATGTTTGGCGTTTTTTTAATTTTATTTTCTATTATAGTTTTTTCTGCTTTATTTTCTTATTTCAGTACTTGGAGAGCTGATCAATCTGAAATAGGAGATTTTTTTAACAAGGATGCTGAAACTATCAATATTGCTAAAAAATTTGGTGCTCAAATAAGTGATATTTTGGTCAATAAAATGTTTGGCCTTTCATCGTTCATAATATCCTTTTTACTTTTTATTAGTGGTTTGTCATATTTTGTAGGTGCAGATTCCAGTAAATTATTAAACAAGTGGATATGGGGATTGGTCATCACCTTATGGTTTTCACTCTTTTTTGGATACTTTTTTACTAATCCAATTTTGGGGGGAGTAATTGGATACGAAATGACAGATTTTATTGGTATTTACACTGGTGACATTGGAGTTTTAACTCTGCTAATATTTGGTTTGATTGGATTTTTGGTATTAAGATTAAAATTAACTCCTGAATCAATCTATGAGAATATTAAAAAATATCTTGTTTCTAATAAATCTTCTGAAATTGAGAACGAAGAATCTTCAATTGATTTAAATCTTAATAATGAAAATAAAAAGGAAGAAATTCAAGAAAAAATTGAAAACAATATTAAGGTTAATAAGAATCTAAATCCGACAATAGAAAATTTTTCTTCAATTAAGAAAGACACTAAAGTTTCTGACGAAAAATCAGATGATATTAAAATTGAAATAAAAGAAAATAAGGAAGAAGAAGTTTTAGATGATGATTTAATAGCAAAAAATTTAGTAAAGAAGTACGGAGAATATGATCATACTCTCGAACTTAAAAACTTTCAACCCCCATCTGTTGAGTTGTTAAAAGATTACGACAATGAGGGGGTGATAACTATAAACGAGGAAGAGCTTGAAGAGAATAAAGAAAAAATAATCGAAACCTTAGGAAACTATAAAATTGGAATTGCTCAAATCAAAGCAACTATTGGTCCAACGGTCACACTGTATGAAATAGTTCCTGAAGCTGGAATTAGAATTTCTAAAATCAAAAACCTAGAGGATGATATTGCCTTATCTCTATCTGCTTTGGGTATCAGAATTATTGCCCCAATTCCAGGAAAAGGAACGATTGGTATTGAAGTTCCAAATAAAAATTCGACTATCGTTTCAATGAAATCGGTAATATCCTCAAAAAACTATCAAGATGCTGAGATGGAACTTCCATTGGCACTAGGAAAAACCATAAGTAATGAAACATATATTGTTGATTTAGCAAAAATGCCACATTTACTTATGGCTGGAGCAACTGGACAAGGGAAGTCTGTTGGTTTAAACGCTGTATTAACTTCCTTAATTTATAAGAAACACCCATCTGAAGTAAAATTTGTTTTAGTTGATCCAAAAAAAGTTGAATTGACGCTTTTTAATAAAATAGAAAGACATTATTTAGCAAAACTTCCCGATACTGAAGAGGCAATTATTACTGATAACAAAGCAGTAATTAAAACTTTGAATTCACTCTGTATTGAAATGGATAACAGATACGAAATGTTAAAAAATGCTTTGTGTAGAAATATTAAGGAATACAATGCTAAGTTTAAGCAAAGAAAATTAAATCCTGAATCAGGAAATGTTTTTCTTCCTTACATAGTCTTAATAATTGATGAGTTTGCAGATTTAATTATGACAGCTGGAAAGGAAGTTGAAACCCCAATAGCAAGATTGGCTCAATTAGCGAGAGCTGTTGGAATACACCTTATTATAGCTACTCAAAGACCATCTGTGAATGTAATAACTGGAATTATTAAAGCAAATTTTCCAGCTAGAATAGCATTTAGAGTTACTTCTAAAATTGATTCAAGAACAATTTTAGACAGTGGAGGTGCAGATCAGTTAATTGGAAAAGGAGATATGTTGTATACACAAGGAAATGAACTAATTAGAATTCAATGTGCGTTTGTAGATACCCCAGAAATTCAAAAAATAACAGAGTTTATTGGATCACAAAAAGCCTATGCAAGTGCACATGAACTTCCTGAATACATTGGAGAAGAAGGCTCCTCGTCAATTGACAATAACATTGAGGATAGAGATGTGTTATTTAAGGAAGCTGCTGAGGTGATTGTTATTGCCCAACAAGGTTCTGCATCGCTTTTACAAAGAAAAATGAAATTAGGGTATAATAGGGCTGGAAGAATAATTGATCAATTAGAGGCTGCAGGTATTGTTGGTCCATTTGAGGGAAGCAGAGCCAGAGATGTTCTTATTTCTGATATGGCCTCACTTAATGCATATTTAGAAAATGAAAAAAATAAATAATGAAAAATTATATTTTAATTTTTTTATTATTAATTTCTTCAAAAATATTTTCTCAGAAAAATATTCAAGCAAAGGAAATATTAAATAATGTTTCAATAAAAATTGATCAGGCTATAAACTACTCCTTTAATTTTTCTTACAAAATTAATCAAAACATAAACGAAGAATCTAAAGGAAGTGTAATCATTAGTGAAGACAAATACTTTTTAGATTTTTTAGGAGTTAAACAAATTTGTGATTCAAATTTTTTATACACAATTGTTGCAGAAAATAAAGAAGTAATAATTTCAAAAATTTTAGAAGAAAACAAACAATCTATTAGCCCATCAAATATTCTTAAATTTTACAAGGAAGGATATGAAATTGTTATGGATGAATTGAAGAGTGAATCAAATATGAAGGTTCAGTATTTAAAATTAATTCCCTTGGATGAAAATTCTGAAATAGACCACATACTATTGGGTATTAACAACAAAAACAATGACATCTATAGAGTAATTGAAAAAGGGAAAAACAACTCTACAACTATTTTAAGAATTGATAAAATCAATTACGATACAAGTATTGATAGTACTATTTTTGTTTTTAATGAACTTGATTACAAAGGATACTACATAGAAAAAAATTAAGATGAAAATTATTGATAAATATATATTGAATTCATATTTAAAGATATTTTTTAGTTTCTTTTTCATATTGATGTTTATTTTTATATTTCATCTGATTTGGATGTTTATTGATGATTTAGCAGGAAAAGAAATTGATTTTGAAATTATTTTTAAATTCCTTTTATACTACTCCCCAAAACTTCTACCACTTGTAATACCTTTAACTGTTCTGTTGGCATCAATTATGACTTTTGGAAACCTTTCTGAAAATTATGAGCTGGCAGCTATAAAATCATCTGGAATCTCATTATTTAAGTCCATGAGAAGTTTGATTGCATTTAACCTATTATTATCTGTTGGAATGTTTTTTGTAGCCAACTCACTGATTCCATATGCAGAGTTTAAATCTTATAACTTAAGAAAAAACTTAGCTAAACTAAAACCAGCTCTTGCTATCACTGAAGGTGTTTTTAATGATATTAATACAATGAATATCAAAGTTGCAAAAAAATATGGAGCTGAAAACAATCTTTTAAAAGATGTTATTATTCACAAGACTAACACTAATTCTAGAAACCTGATTGTTATTAAAGCTAAGGATGGAGAATTGGTAAATAGTGAGTCTGAAAATATATTACAATTAATTCTTAGAAATGGTAAAAGATATGAGGAGATTGAAAGTAACACCCCCACCAATAAAAGGTTTAAGCCTCACACCTATGTATCTTTTGATAAATACACTATGAACATTGATTTAAGAGATTTCAACCAAGTTGATTTTGAGGAGGAGAAGTATAATAATACTTTTAGAATGCAAAATATTTCTCAACTAAATTTTAGTATTGATTCTTTATCTAAAAAGTTAGATTTGAGATATGATAATTTTGGAAAAAGTTTTTACACAAGAACAGGCATCTCAAACTTTCAAAGAACCATTAGATGGGATAAAAAATATACTGATGATGAGCTTTATATAAATTACAGAAAACATTTGTCAGATTTTCCAAGGGATATTCAAGTTTCTATTATCAATTCATCACTTAATAATATTACGGGACAAGTGCAAGTACTAACAAATCAAAAAAATACTTTCTTTATTAAGGAAAAGATAATAAATCTTCACAAATCAAATTTATTCGACAAATATTCATTTCCCTTAACATCTATAATATTGTTTTTTGTTGGTGCACCGCTTGGCGCCCTAATTAGAAAAGGAGGTTTTGGTCTTCCAATGGTAGTGTCTTTAATACTGTTTTTAACTTATCATTTTGTTGGAACCTTTAGCAAAAATGCCGCGGAAGATGGAAGTATAGATGCAATTTTAGGTAGTTGGATTCCAAACATTATAATGTTTCCTCTTGGGATATATCTAATTTCTAGAGCATCTGCTGATAAAACAATTTTTAATCTTGATAGAATATTAAACCCTTTTAGAGCTGCTTTTAAAAAAATATTTTTTAAAAAAATAACATAAAAGGAATGTATCTTCGCCTAAAATATAAATAAATGTCAGACGTTAAGTTCAAACTTAATTCTATTGAAGAAGCCATTGAAGATGTCAAAAATGGAAAAGTAATTATTGTTGTTGATGATGAAAACAGAGAAAATGAAGGAGATTTCATTTGTGCAGCAGAAATAGCATCCCCTGAAATAATCAATTTTATGGCTAAACATGGAAGAGGTTTAATATGTATGCCTATTACAGATAATCGGTCAAAAGAATTAAACTTAAATCCAATGGTAGTTAATAATACGGATCCAATGGATACTGCTTTTACTGTTTCTGTAGACCTTAAAGGAAATGGGGTAACTTCAGGTATTTCTGTTTCTGACAGATCTAAAACTATAAAAGCAATTGTTGATAATAATACAACTCCAAGTGATTTAGCTCGACCAGGACATATTTTTCCATTAATTGCTAAGGATGGCGGAGTACTTCGTAGAACAGGTCACACAGAAGCTGCTATTGATTTTGCTAGATTAGCTGGTTTTTCACCCGCTGGAGTTATTTGCGAAATAATGACTGAGAATGGTTCGATGGCCAGAGTTCCTGATTTAGTCATAATGGCTAATAAACTGAACTTAAAAATAGTATCTATTGAAGATTTAGTAGCATTTAGAATGTCTCATGACAGTTTGATTACAAAAAGAGAAAGCTTTGTTTTTAATTCTAGATTTGGAGAATATATGTTATCTGCATTTCAACAGACAAACAACGAACAAATTCACCTTGCACTCTCCAAAGGAGATTGGAAGAAAGATGAGCCCGTGATGGTAAGAATAAATTCATCTATTACAAATAATGATTTAATAAATTCATTAACACTTTCTAAAAACAATAAACTTGATAATATCTTCGAAAAAATAAACTCCAACGGCAAAGGAGTGGTTGTTTTTATTAATCAATCTCAAAGTTCAAAAAATATGCTTCAAAGACTTAAGGAACTGAAATCCATACAAAACAAGGGAGAAGTAAATACCCCTTCGCAAGTCATGGATGAAAAAGATTTTGGTATCGGTGCACAAATTTTACACAACTTAAATATCAATAAAATTGAACTGTTAACTAATAGTACACAAATTAAAAGAGTTGGAATGATTGGCTATGGTCTTGAAATAGTAAAATACATTAAGTATTAAAAAAACCAGAGCTTAATTGACATTATAACAACCATTATTATTAAAAAAGTTTTAATAGTATTTTCCCCTTTTTTAACTGACCACCTACTAGATGTCCATCCACCAATAAAATTACCTGTAGCTAAAAAAAGACCATAAGTCCAATTAACCTTTTCAGCTAAAGCAAAAGTTACTAATGCCCCTGTTGTATATATTAGAACTATTACAACCTTTGTAGCGTTCACCTTTACTAAATTTAGTCTGTTGTAATAATGTAAAAAAAGCATAATAACAAAACCTATTCCAGCATTAATAAAACCTCCATATATACCAATAAAAAAAAAGGCTAATACAGAAACAAAAAGATGCTTTCCCGATAATCTTTCCAAAACATTAGAGTAATTTATTTTAGGTTTAAATACAATTAATAAAACCACTAATATCATAATAACAGCAAGTATTTTATTAAATAACTCACCTTTAATATCAATTGCTATTTGAGCTCCGATTAAGGCTCCAAAAAGTCCTGATATTCCCAAATATACATTAAATGGAAAATTGGACACTCCTTTACTTTTGAAACCAGCAGAAGCAGAAAAAGTAGACATAAATATAGCCACTCTATTTGTTCCGTTTGCAACTGCAGCTGGTAAACCCATAAAGATTAAAAGAGGCAAAGTTAATAGTGACCCCCCTCCTGCCATTGTGTTCATAAAACCTGAAATAAATCCAACGAGAATCAAAAGAGGGTATTCCCACATAAATTCATTAATGATTGCCATATTTCAAAGTTAGTAAAAAGGAGGTTACATAATTTTACAAATAAAATTGGTACAAAATAAAAAGGAGGTTATATTTGCATCCCATTGGAGAAATGGCAGAGTGGTCGAATGCGGCAGTCTTGAAAACTGTTGAGGGTCACACCTCCGGGGGTTCGAATCCCTCTTTCTCCGCAAACACCCTTGTAAGTCATTGATTTACAGGGGTTTTTAATTTTGGTTCCCTGAATCGTTGCCTTAACTCCTTTAAATCACTGTATGTAAGAATATTAAGCCATAGTGTTTGATCCTGTTTTATTTAGGCTGAAATTCGTAAGCTCCAATATCTCTTGTAGATATAATTGGATTTCCATCAAGGTCAAATGAGTAATGTCCCTCATTAT
>JAQWJH010000114.1 GCA_029248455.1 Flavobacteriaceae bacterium | reverse complement strand
AGAAATATATCCTCCAGAATGCTGAATCCTGTCAAAAGAGGTTCTATCAACAACCAAATCTTTAATTACTGGAAAAGTTTTTGCCCTAAAAGGTTCAATATAAATGGTATCTCCATCTTTAAATTTTCTCATGTGTAATTGACACGTAGTTACATATCGATCTGGTCCATGAGCTTCTCCGTTGATAAACATTGAACAAGATCCGCAAATTCCTTCTCTACAATCATGATCAAAGGCTACAGGGTCAACTCCCTTCGACATTAATTCTTCGTTAAGAACATCCATCATTTCTAAGAAAGACATGTCTGGAGAAATATTTTCAATTTCATAGGTAACCATTTTACCTATAGAATCTGAATTTTTTTGACGCCAAATTTTTAATTTCAATTTCATTGCTATTTGTATGATCTGGTTTTTAATTCAATATTATCATATGATAATTTTTCTTTATGAAGTTTAGCTTCGCTGGGTGAACCTTTGAATTCCCAAGCTGAAACAAAAGTAAAATTTTTATCGTCGCGCATGGCTTCACCTTCTGGTGTTTGAGATTCTTCTCTGAAATGTCCTCCACAAGATTCGGTTCTTTCTAAAGCATCTTTTGCAAAAAGCTCACCAAGCTCTAAAAAGTCTGCAACTCTCAATGCTTTTGCTAATGGTTCATTGAAAGACTCGTTTGTGCCAGGAACAAATACATTTTTGTAAAATTCCTCTCTTAATTTTTTTATTTCAACGATAGCTTCTTTTAATTCTTTTTTATTTCGTGACATTCCACATTTATTCCAAATTATTTTACCTAAAATTTTGTGGAAGTAATCGACAGTCTTTGATCCATTATTTTTTAATAGAGTGTTAATTTTTATTTTAACGGATTCTTCAGCTTCATTAAATTCTGGAAGATCGGTAGAAATCGGTCCTGTTCTAATATCATCTGCTAAATAATTTCCAATAGTATATGGGAGAACAAAGTATCCATCAGCTAAACCTTGCATCAGTGCAGATGCTCCTAGTCTATTGGCTCCATGGTCGGAAAAATTAGCTTCTCCAATAGCAAAACAACCAGGAATGGTAGTCATCAGATTATAATCAACCCAAACTCCCCCCATTGTATAGTGAACAGCAGGATATATCATCATGGGAGTAAAATATGGGTTTTGATCAACAATTTTTTCATACATCTGAAATAAATTCCCATATTTGGATTTGATAACCTCTCTACCCAAATCCTTAACTAATTCAATATCATTCTCGTTAAGTCCTTTCAAATGGGCCTTTTCTTTCCCATATCTAATTATTGCAGCCTCAAAGTCTAAATAAACTGCTTCTCCAGTTTTATTTACACCATACCCAGCGTCACACCGTTCCTTAGCAGCTCTTGACGCGACATCTCTTGGAACAAGGTTTCCAAAAGCAGGATACCTTCTTTCTAAATAATAATCTCTTTTATTTTCGTCAAGTTCAGTTGGTTTAATTTTTCCATCTCGGATAGCTTTGGCATCATTTTTATCTTTTGGAACCCAAATTCGACCATCATTTCTTAAAGATTCTGACATTAGAGTCAATTTAGATTGATGATCTCCAGAAACTGGAATACAGGTAGGATGAATTTGAGTAAAACACGGATTTGCAAAAAAGGCTCCTTTTTTGTGTATTTTCCAAGAAGCAGTAACATTACTGCCCATAGCATTAGTTGATAGAAAAAATAAATTCCCATAGCCACCTGAGGCGATAACTACAGCATGAGCAGAATGACGTTCAATTTTTCCGTTGATAAGATTCCTAGTAATAATTCCTCTGGCTTTACCATCAACCTTTACAACATCTAACATTTCATGTCTATTAAACATTTGTATTTTACCTCTAGCAATTTGTCGATTCATTGCGGAATAAGCACCAAGCAAAAGCTGTTGGCCCGTTTGACCTTTAGCATAAAAAGTCCTTGATACTAACACGCCTCCAAAAGATCTGTTATCGAGAAGACCGCCATATTCTCTAGCAAAAGGAACACCTTGAGCAACACATTGATCAATAATATTTGCTGAAACCTCTGCTAACCTGTAAACGTTAGATTCACGGGATCTGTAATCACCTCCCTTGACGGTATCGTAAAAGAGTCGAAAAGTAGAATCACCGTCCCCTTGATAATTCTTGGCAGCATTGATACCTCCTTGAGCGGCGATAGAGTGTGCTCTTCTAGGTGAGTCCTGAAAACAAAAAGACTTTACGTTATAACCTAATTCTGCAAGAGTTGCTGAAGCGGAACCACCAGCTAACCCAGTTCCAACTACAATAACATCAATACTACGTTTATTGGCTGGACTTACTAAACGAATATTATTTTTATGATTGGTCCACTTTTGAGCTAAGGGTCCGTCGGGTTCATTTGAACTTAGTACAAATGAATTACTCTCTTCAAACTGGGAATCTTTTTTTAAGAAGGACTTAAAATTAATTACTTTTTCATTCAAAAGTTTATTTTTTTTTGTTGAAAATTTATCAGAGGATTTTATGGGGTAACGATTTGGATTTTTATGCCAGTCCGAATCCCAATCTGATAATTTACATTTAATACCTGTACTTTTTTTAATAATTTTTCCTTTTCCTTTGGGGTTATTCTTGTAGAAATATCTCAAACATACTGTTAATTCATCATTAGCTTTATATTGATCTTTGGGCTTTCGATAATTTAAAGAATAAGTTATTCGATTCATAATAATAGTTTTACAAAGATAAAAGTTTAGTGCAAAATGAGAATAGAATAACACATAATAGTGAAATTTTCCTCACAAAAAAAAAATGAAAATGATTTAAAAAATTTTTCATTTTAATGTGTTACAAAATTTCCAATTAAGTGATAAATTGCTATAAAACAAAAGCCGAAGGGAATTCCAATAGCATAAATTTTAGTAATCATATTAATTGAATTAAAATATTTACTGTCTGTTCCTAAAGATTTAAAAGAGGATGAAAAACCATGTAATAAATGAAGTGCTAAAAAGAAAAAAGAAATACAATACAGTATTACCTTGACAGGATCATTGAATTTGTGAACTAATTCATCATAATATCTAAAAGGATTTTCAGCTAAAATATCAACATACTTATATTTCATTTCTGGAATCCAAAAATCATAAAAATGAAGTCCTAAAAAGGCTAAAACTACTAGGCCTGAAATTATCATATTTCTAGAAACCCATGAGGAGTTTGCTACACCTTTAAATTTAACATATTTAACATTTCTGGCTGATCTATTTTGCAACTCCAAATAAAATCCCATGATAAAATGAAATAAAACTCCAAAAATTAAAATTGGTTGAGCTATAAATTGTACTATGAAGTTATTCCCCATGAAATGAGAAAACATATTAAAAATTTCTGAACTAAAAACCGAGGTTATGTTTATTATAAAATGTTGAGTTAAAAAAATTATTAGAAACAGTCCGGATAGAGCCATTGCTACTTTACGTAATATTGAAGAATCTAATTTAATACCCATTTTAATTTAAATAAATTTGTGTTTTACGTGTTACAAATTTAACTCAAGTAGTGTTACGATTACACAAAAATAGAAGAAATTATTTAATTTGGAATGATTCTGAATAATCTCCGATTTTGAGCACATATTTCCCTTTTCTAAAATAATATTTCCCACTCTCAGTTAGCTTTAATTTTTTATTCTTATTTTTATTAAAGATAGATTTCAGAGCTTTTTGAGTATAATATGTATCCAATTCAATTTCTTGAAAACCAACTTCCAGATTGATTTTTAAATCCAATATTTTTATATCATTTTCAAATAACACAACACTCGTACTTTGTTTGTCTTTAGAAAATACTGTGACTTTTAATTTCTTGTCAATATATTGATCCCAACTATTTCTTTTGGAACCACACCTTAAGCATTGAGTCAAATCATCTAATTTAAAAACAACTCCATTTTTACTTTTATCAATATTTTCTAAATAATTGTAAATAATAGATAAATCTGTTTTATAAATAGATCTTCCGTGAGTACCTAACAATAAATCATTTTCTTCCCTCTGAATAACAATATCATGAACTGCGACTTTATTTAAACCCTCAACAAAAGGATGCCAATTAATCCCCAAATCAAAACTCATGTAGCTTCCATTGTCTGTTCCTATATATAGTAGTTCCTCATAGTTTGGGTCCTCTTTAATAACATTAACTGAAGATATAGGCAGGTTTTTACTCAGAGATGTCCAAGTATTTCCATTATCATTACTCACATAAACATAGCTATTAAAATCGTCATATCTGTATCCATTTAGGGATGCGTAAATTCTTTCATTATTATGTTTAGAAAAAACAACTCGACTAACCCAAAGGTTTTGAGGCAACTGATTAGAAATTAATTTCCATGTATTCCCACCATCATTACTTAAATTAATTAAGCCGTCATCGGATCCAACAACCAATTTTCCAAATTTAAATATCGATTCATCTATTGCGGTCAAAGTTCCATAAGGAACATTTCCTTTTTTTATGCCTTTGGTCAAATCTTTTGAACTAAACGACCATTGATCTCCTTTATTTAAAGAAATATGTAATTTATTGCTACCAAAATACAAGATGTCTTGGTTGTGAGGAGATAATAGTATGGGACTTTGCCAATTGAATCTTAATTTTTGTTCTCCCAAGTCATGTTTAGGCTTAATAAAGAATCTCTTGTTGGTATTATTATCTATTCTATAATATACTCCAAATTGAGAGCCTGTGTAAATAATATTTGAATCGCGTCTATCAATTTGAATTTGCATTCCGTCTCCACCCATTATAGATTTCCAATTATTTTGTCCCGTTTGATGCCATTTCAAACTTTCCTTTGAATTATTTTTAGCCATCCAAACTCCATTATCTTGAAGTCCTCCATACACATTATATGGTTTATTGTTGTCTACATTAATAGCATAAAACTGACCCACGCTTGGCTGATTTAATTTAAACCAGTTCTCACCTCCATCATAACTTAAGTTAACTCCTCCATCATTTCCATTTATCAAGTGATTAGGGTCATTTGGGTTTATCCACAAATCATGATGATCAACATGAACATTTTCATAATCAATCGACTTATAACTGACTCCCCCGTCTGTCGACTTTAAAATTGGAACACCATAAATGTATATGTTCTCTTTACTGGATGGTGATACATGGATTCTTCCAAAATAGTACCCATAAGTATTGTATAGGCTTCCAAGATAATCATCGTTTTTCTTTGTCCAATTAACCCCTCCATCATTGCTTCTATAAACTTCTGCTCCAATTATTGGAGTTTCAAACATAACTGTATTGGCATCCTCCAAAAAAAGTTTTAAATCGATTGGTAATATTTCTCTAGATTCAACTAATTCTTTCACTTTTTTTGCATCATATTTTTTTGGAAATCCATTAGCTTTCAAAAACTGGTTTAAATCTAAATCATTCAAATCTTCAAATTCGTTCAAGGACAAGTTTTCGAAAATCATTTTATCAAGAACTTTTTGTTTTGATTTGATTTTTTCTTTTGGCCTTCTTGATTGATTGTCAATAATCGCATAAATAATATTTTCGTCAAATACAGAGACTCCAATCCTTCCAACGCCTTCATGTTTGGGAAAACCACTTCCCTCGTTGGTAATTAATGTCCAATTTTCTCCTCCATCCATAGATTTATAGATTCCTGATTTGTCACCATTTCCGTTAAAATTCCAAGGGGTTCGATCCCTTTGCCATGAGCTTGCAAATTGAATATTAAAATTATTAGGGTCAATATCTAAATCAATAATACCCGTTTCATTGTCAATAAAAAGAGTTTTATTCCAAGTTTTCCCTCCATCATTTGTTTTGAAAATTCCTCTTTGAGAATTTTTGGAGTACAAATGTCCAATTACCCCGACAACTATTTCTTTACTATTTTGAGGGTTAATTCTTACTTTTCCAATGTGATGAGAATCTGTAAGTCCAATATTAATCCAATTTTTACCATTATCAATAGATTTTAAAATACCAATTCCTGCATATGAAGATCTTGAGGAATTGTTTTCTCCAGTACCAACGATTAAAATTCTATTCAGCCAGTCTACGTCAAAATCTCCAATATTTTGAGTATTGGCATTATCAAACACGGATTTAAATGTGTTGCCATTATTTGTAGTATGCCAAAGTCCACCAGAGGCATATGCTACATAAAATTCATTTGAATTTTTAGGGTTTACCTCTATATCGGAAACTCTTCCACTCATTATACTAGGGCCTATGTTTTCAAATTTTATCTTTTTTATGATTGATTTATCAATTAATTTATTTTGAAAATCTAGACCCTTAAGAACATCATTTGATGTTGTGATTGATTGAGATAATACAGTAAAAGGAAAAATTAAAATAAAAAACTTTAGTAACTTATTCATAAGGGTAATTTTGATTAATTAAATATACTATTTTTGAATTTTAATAGGATTTTAAAATGAAATATTCACAAATCAACAAATCATTATTTATTGACAATCGAAAAAAATTTTTTGAAAAAATGAAGCCAAATAGTGTTGCTTTTTTTAATTCAAATGATTTGTATCCAGTAAGTGCAGACACCACACTGCCTTTTGAACAACACAGAGATCTTTTTTACCTTTCTGGGATTGATCAAGAAGAAAGTGTATTAATGCTTTTTAAAAGCGATGGCAATTCAAACAACCAAGAAATATTATTTTTAATAAAGCCAAACGAAACATTAACTCATTGGGAAGGGGAAAAATTGAATGAAAAAAAAGCTTTCGACTTTTCTGGAATAGAAAATGTAAAGTGGTTAAATGACTTAGAAAAAATAGTTAAAAAAACATTGCCTTCAGTGGAAAATTTCTACATAAATACTAATGAGCATTACAGAGCAAAAGTAGTCACCGAAACAAGAGAAGCTAGATTTAATCAATGGATTCAAAATAAATTTCCAAATAAAAATATTGAAAGAAGTAATCCCATTTTGCAGCAGATAAGAGCAGTAAAAAGCTCAATTGAAATTGATTTAATAAAAAAGGCTTGTGACATTACAGAAAAAGGTTTTAGACGAATTCTCAATTTTATCAAGCCAGGTGTTTGGGAGTATGAAATTGAAGCAGAATTTGCTCACGAATTTTTAAAAAATAGGTCTCGAAAATTTGCTTATCAACCAATTATTGCGTCTGGAAAAAATTCCAATATTCTACATTATATTCAAAATAATAATCAATGTAAAGAAGGAGATGTAATTTTGTTAGATGTTGGTGCAGAATATGCAAACTATTCAAGCGATATGACTAGAACAATTCCAGTTTCTGGAAAATTTTCGAAAAGACAAAAAGAAGTTTATAAATCAGTTTTGAAAGTTAAAAAAGAGGCAACTAAATTATTAAAACCAGGGATTTTGTGGAAAGAACACCACTTAGAAGTTGGTAAAATAATGACCTCAGAATTACTTAACCTGGGATTACTTGACAAACATGATATTCAAAATCAAACAAAATCAAATCCTGCCTTTAAAAAATATTTCACCCACGGGACTTCACATCACTTAGGTTTAGACACTCATGATTACGGAAATATAAACCTTCCTGTTCAAGCTAATAATGTTTTTACAGTTGAACCCGGGATTTATATAAAAAAAGAAGGGTTTGGCATTAGACTAGAGGATGATGTAGTGGTACAAAAAAATGGAGATCCTATTAATTTGATGAATAATATACCGATTGAAATTGAAGAAATCGAATCACTTATGAATTCAAAATGAATTCCAGCCTTGAGAAGTGATTGGTATTTTTTGATTTGCTTTTGTCACTAAATTAACACCATTTTTAGTATCACTAATATGCCCTATAACGGATAAATCAGAGCTGTTTTTAACCTTATCAAAATCTTTTTGGTTTATAGTGAATAATAATTCATAATCTTCTCCACCACTTAAGGCTACAGTTGTTGAATTAAGGTTAAATTCCTCACAGGCAGACAATAATTCGTCGCTCATAGGGATTTTATCCTCATAAATATCACATCCAACATTGGACATCTTACAAATATGTTTTATTTCAGAAGATAGCCCGTCACTAATATCAATCATTGAGCTAGGGCTAAGATTTATTTCATTAAAGAAGTCAATGATGTCTTTTCTTGCTTCGGGTTTTAATTGTCTTTGTATCAAATATTTGTATTTTGATAAATCTGGCTGATTTCCTGGATTAACCTTAAAAACTTCTTTTTCTCTCTCCAAAACTTGAAGTCCCATATATGCACTACCCAAATCTCCGCTAACTACTATTAAATCATTTAACTTAGCCCCTGACCTTTTTACAATTGAATTAGAATTAATAGACCCCAAAGCAGAAATACTAATAATCAATCCTTTATTTGAACTAGTTGTGTCACCCCCTACCAAGTCAACGTTAAATTTTTTACAGGCTGCATTAATACCAAAATACAGCTCATCCAAAGATTCTAAATTAAATCTGTTAGATACAGCAATATTTACAGTTATTTGCGTGCATAATCCGTTCATTGAATAGATGTCTGAAAGATTAGAAACAACTGCTTTATATCCTAAATGTTTTAATGGGACGTAACTTAAGTTAAAGTGAACCCCCTCAACTAACATATCACTAGAAATCAGAACTTGTTTTTCCCCAAAGTCCATTAATGCAGCATCATCACCAATTCCTACTATGGAAGATTGGTTTTTTAGTTTAAAGTCTCTTGTAATATGATTAAATAGTTATATTTTAGAACCAAACTAAATTATAAGGGATAGTAGTACAATTAATTTATATTTGAAAAAAAAATAAATTGAGTCAACAAAAAAATAAAATAAAATTTACTAAGCTTTCGGATTTAGGTGAATTCGAAGTAATTAATCATATTACAAGAGATTTTAAACTAAAAAACCAATCTTCCATAGTAGGAATTGGTGATG
>JAQWJH010000085.1 GCA_029248455.1 Flavobacteriaceae bacterium | reverse complement strand
GAAAAGCTTCAAATATTTTTTCTGAGAATCAAGAAATATTTTCTACTGGACGTACGATTAATCTTATAAATAAAAATGGTAATTTTTATGGATTAAATCCTGAAAAAGCTTTGAATTATGGATTAAGTTTTAGACAAGGTTTTAATTTGAATCATCAGGACGGAGACATTACCATTGATTATTATGTTACTGATTTTGACAATCAAATTGTAGTGGATTGGGAAAAACAAGGTGAGTTAAGTTTTTATAATTTAGATGGTAAAAGTTATGCTAAAAGTTTTCAAATCGAAGTTGATTATTCGATTTCAAATAATATAAATTTTAAATCAGCCTTCAAAAATTATAATGTTAAAAAACAATATAATTCTGGTTTTAAACAAAATCCTCTAACTCCTAAGAACAGGTTTTTTATGAATATTGATTTTTTTTCACCTAAAAATGATAAAGGACAACAATGGAAATTTGATTTCACTTATAACCGTGTAGGTAAACAAAGGTTACCAATTCACGCAGATCAGTCTTTATATATGGGTTGGTCTCCATCATACACTTTATTAAATACTCAGTTGACAAGAGTTTTTTCAGAAAAATTTGAAATATATTTAGGTGGAGAAAATATTGGTAACTACACTCAAAATAATCCAATATTAGATTCCGATAATCCTTTTGGAACAAATTTTGATAGTACTTTAATATTCGCGCCAATAATCGCTCCTATGCTTTATATTGGAGTGAGATTAAAATTGTAATTTTATTATTATGAAATATTTATTTGTTTTTCTTTTTTTTACAAGTTCATTTATTTTTTCTTTTCAAAAAGATGACCCAAAAACAGTGAAATCCACTATAAAAGTTAGTGGAGTTTGTGAAATGTGTAAGTCTAGAATAGAAAAAGGAACTATCAAACTTAAAGGAGTTAAATACGCTAATTGGGAAATTATTTCTAACAATCTTTCACTGATTTATAATTCAACAAAAATTAAACTAGACAGTATAAAAATGAAAATTGCTTCTTTAGGTCATGATACGGATAAATTTAAAGCACCTATGGATGTATATGAAAGTCTGCCTGAGTGCTGTCATTATAAAACAAATTCACCTCATTAAATATAATTATGAAAAAAAATATAACAATTATAGTTTTTTTAGTTTTTGGTTTGCTAATTGGATGGTTTTTACCAGATCTGTTTACTACTAATGATTCTAAAATTACATCTGAAAATGCTGAAAAAATAGTCGAATTAATGGGAACAGAAACTTCTTTTGGAGTTAAAGGAAATTGTGGAATGTGTAAAAAAACAATTGAAACAGCCGCGATGTCTTTAGACGGTGTTATTAATGCTGATTGGGATGTGAATACAAAACAAGTTAGTTTAGTTTATGATTCTCAAATTATTGATTTAATCAGTATTCACAAGGTAATAGCTGGTTCTGGTTATGGAACTGAACTGGTTGAAAATAATATGGATACATATGAAAATCTTCCACTATGCTGTAAGTATGATCCCAATATGAATGTAAAATCAAATTAAATTTTATTAATTTTAAAAGAAAAAATATTATGAAAAAAATTCTTTTATTATTATTTACTGCTATTCTTATTGGATGTAATACAGCTGCACCTGCACCAGAAGTTGTAAACACAAATGATGAGCCAGAAGGTCCGCACACTTCAGTTGAGTGGAAAATTTGGGCATATAGTACTGCTGCTCCCTCATTTATTGCTGCTAATTGTTCAGTTGTAGATGTTGATGGTACCGTTCTAAGGGAAGGTACAAATGGTTGGACCGCTATGGCAGCCAACCCCAGAGAAATGGCTGATCCTAAAAATGGATGGAAAGATCCTCATGAAGCTATGCCTATGGTAGGAGATGGTCCAGCAATGCAATGGGCTATGGCATACATGGGTGGAAAAACACCAGAAATGGACACCGATGGTTGGGCTTGGATGTTACATGGTGATATGGGTGAAGATAATAGAAAGCATCTTGTTATCGATGAAGAGGGTGTTGCAAAGGCAAAAGCAGATGGTGAGTGGATTGAGTCAGGAGCTCATTTAATGCTTTTCCCCAAAGATCCTGCATCTCTTGAGGGTCAAACTACTAATTTTAATACTGGTGCCCCATACGTTATGTTTAAGGGTACGGGTTATGATCATTTAATGATTCCTGTTGAAGGATATTATGATTATCAGGAACCAAAATTATAAAACAAGATTATTTATAAAAAAGCCCTTTTAAAAGGGCTTTTTTTTTGGTATTAATAGTTTTTTGAATAATTTATCATTTGCGATGCAAAACTTACAGGTTGGATGACCTCAACATCAATAATTTCACCTTCCTCGTTTTTGATTAGTTTTAGTTCAGGGTTTATAAAACCGCTGTAAGGGGCCGATGTGAATTTTTTATTTCTTTCCAAAACTTCCTCATGAAGTTCTTGATTAACTTTTACTCCATAGTTTTCAATTAAATTTTTACCAGCTTCATAATCACCTTCAGATTTAATTCTTTGTATCTCTCTTAATAATTCTCCAAAAAGTGTTCTTAGTTTTTCATAATCGTTAATTACAAAAAATGTTTTATTATCTCTTTTAACTTTTTCAATAACATTGTTGTTCTTTCCTTTTTCATAAGCCCAAGCTGCTACTAATTGTCGATTTCTCATATGAGATTCTTCTATATCATTTCCAAGTTTAATTCTAATTAATTGAGTAATTAATCCGTTTCTTATGTATCCATCATAACTAGCCCTTCCCATTTCATTTGAATTAGGAGATATCCCTATTTCTTCCAGTTTTATATCAGAAATATAATAAAGACCCACCAGGTCTGCTCGAGCCTCTTCGAGCGCTGAAGCGTAACTTTTTAAAGTTTCTTTAGGAGTTCCAATTCCATCATTAATTTGACCGCTAGCATGACCAATTACCTCATGAAGAGCAGTATGTAAATTACCTGCATCCTCCCCGTATTTTTTTTCAAGTTCTATTTCTTTTTCTGAAAAGGCAAATTCACTTAATCTTCCACTGCTTCCTGCATTTCCATAAGCATAAAGAATATTTCCTAAAGAAATTGATTTTGAGCCATGTTCGACACGAATCCAATTGGCATTTGGTAAATTTATTCCAATTGGAGTAGATGGCGATGCATCACCAGCTTCACCAGCTACATTCACAGTATTATATGAAATACCTTTTACATTTTTCTTTTTATGTTCTCTAAGTATTGGAGAATTATCTTCAAACCATTGAGCATTATTTGAAACTGCATCCATTTTTTTACTCATGTTGAAATCTTTTATTTGAACTACAGATTCATAAGATCCTCGGTATCCTTTGGGGTCATTGTAGACTTCAATAAATCCGTTAATATAATCTACATCACCCTCTGTAGTTTCAACCCATACCACATTATATTCATCCCAAATATTTAAATCTCCAGTTTCATAATATTTTATAAGAAGTTCAAGCCCTTCTTTTTGTTTTATGTTTTCAGCATGCTCCGAAGCTTTTGAAAGCCAATAAATTATATTTTTTATTTCATCATTATACATTCCACCTATTTTCCATACCTTTTCTACAAGTTTCCCATTTTCTTTAACAAGTTTAGAATTTAAACCTAGAGATATGGGTTTTTTGGGGTTGGGTACTTTTTTTACTTTACTGTAATAAAAATCTACATCTTTTGCAGTAACGTTAGGACCATAGAAATTTACTGCAGAACCTTTAATTAAACCCTTACTTTGGTCAAGATTAACTTTTTTACCATCTTCCTTGTTAAAAATCACATCAAAAGCCTCTTTATTAAGTTTGGTATCCGTTTCATTTAATAATTTCTCCAAATAATCTAGAGAAAATTCGGGTCTATGTTTATCATTTGAGTAATGGTGATGAATACCATTTGAGAACCAAATTCTTTTCAAATAAACTTCAAAAGATTTCCAATTTTCAGATGACTTATCACCATCATAATTTTCATAAACATTTTCTAAAGCTGTTCTAATAGCTATATTATGTCTGTAGTTTTGATCATACATTATATCTCTTCCAGCCAGTCCCGCTTGAGTCAAATAATAGACAAGTTTTTTTTGACTTAAACTTAATTCATCAAATCCAGGTATTTGATATCTTAAAATTTTAATATCTGAGAATTGTTCAGAAAAATAATTGAATTCAGTTTTATTTTCAATATTTTCTATACAGGAGATTAAAAACAAAAACAAAAAAGAATATAAATAGGGCTTTTTCATAATTAAAATTTTGATTACAATTTAACTTAAATTTTAACAAAAAACCCCACAACCATGGTGAGGTTTAATTTGTGATCGCGAAAGGATTCGAACCTTTGACCGTCTGCTTAGAAGGCAGATGCTCTATCCAGCTGAGCTACGCGACCAAATTAGGATGGTAAATTTAAATAAATATGTGGCTTAAACAATTTTTTATAATTTACATCAAATAAATAGTTATAAATTTTAATCAGTCTTTTTCATATATCATATCAATTTTTTCAAATAATTTTAACTCGGCAATAAATTGCCAGTCCATATTCAAAGATTGATTGGCTGTGTGGTTGTGTTGGTCTTTGTCCAAAATATAATTTTTTGGTTTATTGATATTTCTAGTTTTTGAGTAAACTAGTTCAAATTCTTTTCTAATTTTAACGAACTGATTTTCTAATTCAAAAAGTTTTTCCTTTGACACTTTTCCATTATCATATTGATCCAATAAAAGAAACGCATCATAACTAAATTTTATTAATTTGGCTACTTGTTCATACAC
>JAQWJH010000038.1 GCA_029248455.1 Flavobacteriaceae bacterium | reverse complement strand
AAAAATCCATATAACATAGCCATCTGAATAGATTCAATCGGAGAAGATGAAATTATTTCAAATAAATTAGGAACAACAATAATTGCCCACAATAAAGGGAATATTATCATAGCAATGGTAACATGAATAAGCCACCATGCTTCCCATGAAAGAGGAGACATATATTTCATTCCAAGACCAAAAGATCCTTGAAATATACTTGCGAAAATAAGTAAAACAAAAGGTAAAAGTAATTCCATAATTATTTGATTTAATTTAATACTATAAAGCTATACTTACTCTTTTTTTTGATAAATAATCTTCAAGAGCATAATGTGAACAATCGTGACCAACTCCGCTATCCTTTACCCCACCATGTGGTAAATAAATAGCATATTTAATACCATTGACCTGAACCTCACCAAAATCTAAATTTTTAGAAAAATATTTTATTCTTTCTTCACTCTTTGTAAAAAGATAAGAAGCAAGTCCATAATTAGTGTCATTTGCTAAATTTAAAACTTCTTTGTCATCATCAAATGACATAATACATGCAACTGGTCCAAAAATTTCTTCATTATAAATTTTCATTTTACTATTTACATTACTTAAAACAGTAGGCTCTAACCAATATCCTTTTGTAAATTTTTCAGGAATATTTCCTCCAATCTCTATATTTGCACCATTATTTACAGCATCTTTAATTAAATTCATTATTCGTTCTCTAGATTCAAAATTAATTACAGGACCCATATCAACTTTTGCTTTTTTACCAAAACCTAATTTAATCTTCCTTACCCTTTCAACATATGCTTTTAAGAACGAATCAAAAATATCTTTATGTATAAAAAATCGATTAGCCGCTACACATATTTGACCTGAATTTCCAAATTTTATTCCAATTGCTAAATCTAATGCTGCTTCAAAATCAGCATCATCAAAAACTATAAATGGAGCATTACCTCCCAGTTCCATACTTAATCTTTTAATTGAAGAAGAACTATCTGCTGTAACCCTTTTACCTGTGTTGGTTGAACCAATCATTGTAACTAATCTGGGAATAGTACTTTTTGTTAACGTTGAAGCAACTTCCTTAGGGTCTCCGCATAAAATATTCACAACACCAGGGGGAAAATTAATTTCGTAAAGAATTTTTCCTAGCAAATAAGCAGAAACTGGAGAACATTCAGAGGGTTTTATTATTATACTACATCCAGAGGCTAGAGAAGGACCTATTTTAAAGGCTATATTTAATAAGGGAAAGTTCCAAGCTAAATATGCAACAGCTACCCCCACTGGTGAATAAACCATTGAATGGGTGTGTGTATTTTCTAAATCAACAATATTAATTGTTTCAA
Organism: Flavobacteriaceae bacterium; assembly: GCA_029248455.1. Taxonomy (GTDB): domain Bacteria; phylum Bacteroidota; class Bacteroidia; order Flavobacteriales; family Flavobacteriaceae; genus MAG-121220-bin8. The sequence goes on along the minus strand of JAQWJH010000038.1, from coordinate 5,444 downwards.
AATGAGTCTTCATAGCTTTTGGATAAAAATTCAAACTATTAACTAAAGCTTCTATATCTTCATAAGTTGAATCATAGGTCTTTCCCATTTCAAACATTATAGCTGTTCTTAAAATTTCTTCATTTTTCAAAACAGCATCCCTTAATTTTACAATCCAGTTACTTCTTTGCTCTAATGTCATTGAAGACCATCTTTTAAAGCCTGCTTGAGCAGCATCTAAAGCCAATTTAGAATCTGCCGAACTAGCCCAAGCTATATTTGCAATTATAGATTCATTTGCAGGACATGTGATTTCTTTAGTGGACTTATTTAGTGAATTTAAGAGTTTTCCTCCTATGTACATTTTCAAATCTCCAAAGTCCATAAATTAAATTTTAAATTGATTTAACTTTTCTTCATTAATATCCACCCCAAGCCCAGGACTAGAGGGAATTTCTAAATAACCATCCTTTATAATAAGTTTTGGGGTAATTAGTTCCTCTCTTATTTTATTTTCCGTCTGATCATACTCAATATATAAGTCCTTTTCAACTAAACGAGTTGGATTAGGTTCTATATTAGCAATGAAATTAAGCGCTACATAAATACCCAATCCAGATCCCCATGTATGTGGAACTATATCGATTCCGTATGTTGAAGCTAAAGAGGAAATCTTTTTTGCTTCGGAAAGACCACCACATGAACAAATATCTGGCTGAATAATATCGACCGATTTATTTTCTAATAATTGATGAAAACCATACCTTAAATACTCACACTCACCAGCAGAAACAGGTATCGAAGTCTTTTCTCTTAATTCTTTGTATTGTTTGTAGTACTCGGGTGATATAGGTTCTTCAAACCATGAAATTTCATATTTTTCCATTTTATTGGACAATTCAATTGACTCTCTTAAAGAATAGGCATGATTGGCATCAACCATGAGTTTTATATCATTTCCAATAACTTTTCTTACATATTTAATGTTTTTTAAATCGGCTTCAATTCCTAAACCAATTTTCATCTTTATTGCCTTAAAACCCTTATTTAAATAATTAATTAGTTCCGTTTCAAAGTTTTTTGATGGGTTTTCAATAGAGGAAAAATACAAGCCAGTGGCATAAGGCTTAATTTTATTTCTATAAGTTCCACCTAATAATTTACTCACTGGTAAATTCAGTAACTTTCCTTTTAGATCCCATACAGCCACATCAATGGCGCTTATTGAAGCCATCAGAACACCTTTTCTAGCGTAGTCTAGTGTTCTGGTATACATCTTAGACCAAATTACCTCATTGTCAATAATTTTCATTCCAATTAAAATTGGTTTTAAAAACTCTATTCCTTCTTTTACAATATTGGCTGGACCATAACCTTCTCCCCATCCATAGTTGCCATCATCAGTTGTAATCTTAACCAAACAACATAATCTTTCGCTGTATTCCCACTGAGAAAAGAAAAAACTTTTAGAGAGCTTGTCTCTTAAAATAAAAGTTTCTATTTTTTTTATATGCATATTTAATTTAGTTCAATAGCACCTAGGTCTGGAATATCTGTAATTTTATTTCCTAAAATATCAAATTCGACTTTGAGCCCCCCATTAAGTCCAATGCTGTCATTGGGGATTTTATTAATAGTAATCCCTTTATCTTTAATTAATTTTTTATTTTGAGGAACATAATCAGAAATTTTTTCACCTCCACCGTTTATAAAAGAAACATTTCCATACAAACTGTTCGAAGGTTGAATTAAAACACCGTTGGGCCAATATGAATCTTTCAAAAATAAATTATTTTCAAAAAAAACATTTTTAATTTTAGCACCACCTCCTTTGTCAGGTCTATACTGATCACCAAGCACAAATTCACTGTCGCCCTCAATATGAAAAATATTGTTTGCTACTAATACCCCACTAGATGCCTTATCAACTGCAATTTTTGATAAAATGGTTTTGTTAGTATAAATTGTATTATTGTAAATATAACTATTGAAAGGTCCATTTCTTTCTCTGCCTTTTCCAATAAATCCGCTCAGCCAAAATGTTTTTCCTTCTTGAAATGCATTATTCTTTCCTTTTACTCTGTGTCCATCATTGATACTTACATTATATCTATAGGAACAATTATAATTATTTCCTAAAATTTCAATAAATCCTCCAGCATTTCCTACACTCAAATTGTGCTGAATAATAACATTATCGCAATTAAAATCAATGTGAACACCAGCAGAATCTGCAGGACCATTGGCGTACATAAATGAATTTTTTTCAATCATAACATTTGATGATCCCCAAGTCCATAATCCACTTCCTCGTCCCCATTTTCTTCCATCATCAGGACTACCAGAGTATTTCACATCATTTCCATATACATGTAAGTCTTCCACTCGACTAAATTGAATACTAGGACCACCTGTTCTTCTTAATTTATTATTTGATACAACAATGTTTTTGAATCTAGCTTTACTGGATGAAGTCATTTTAATTCCTGTATGACCAACATTTTCAACCCTACAATCCAAAACATTTATATTATGTAATGAACCACTTTCACTTGAGTTAAAAAATCTAATACCAAATCCATAGGCTTGTGTTCCCATGGCAGTTCTAACCTCTTTAGGATTTCTGATAAATCCAGAGTCCTCAAAAAAGATATCAGAAACATCTATATTTCTAACTAGAATATTTTTAAAAATTTCATTCTTACTTACATTAACCAAGACACCAGCTCGCATTATTGCTTTATTAGTAATTTTATTTGTAGTTAAATTTTTATATTCTTCAAATACCCCGCCTCCATTTGCAATAATCTTAATATTCGAAAGTGAAATATTAGATGAATTTTCAACATAAATTCCTGCTATATGACCCTTGGAATCAATTATAGGATTTGCTAGGATATTAGAATTATAATTTGATAGATGTATATTTTTTTTGTTTATTATTTTAATGTTCCCTTCAAAGCTTGATCCATTAGAAAGTAAAATACTATCACCAGAACTTAAATTTATATCTTTTATTTTTTTTAATGTCTTAAAAGGTTTTTCTATTGATATACCTTCATTATTATCATTACCATTAACTGAGTCAAAATAATAATTAATTGTGTTTGAATTGTTTTGACAACTCACAAAAAAAAATGCGAAACAAAAAAAATTAAAAAGCTTTATCATAATAAATTTAAGTTAAGAACCATTGTAGGCACCAATATTTGGTTTTTCCGAATTTGAGACAGAATTACCAAAATAATCTCTTCCTCCGTTGTTTTGAATAAAATTACTGGTATCTGAGCTTCCATTAATTAAAATTCCTTTTCCAAAAGCCGGGCTTCCGGATTGTAATTTATAATCATTGGGATCTGTGGAACCTGGGTTAACCAATTTTGGATCGACAAAAACCTCACTTGAGTGATGCTGAAAAGCAGTATTAGGGTCAATATTAACAGAACCAAAATATAAGTTATTTCTAAAAAAATTTAAATCCGAATCATTGTTTGTTAATATACTTAAAGAAGCACCACTATCAATATATATTAAATTATTGTAGACAAAAGTATCTTCAGTATTTTCTCTTATTAGTATATCAGGTGTCATTGGACTATTTGTAACAGGATTTGTACTTGGAACAAATACCGTGTTATTATATATGAAATTATTTTTAGAGCCTATCTTCCTGCTATTTGATCCAGCAAAATCTGAAACCCAAAAAATCTTACCGTTGTGAGTACCCGTTCTGGTACCATCACCAATGCTTATGTTGTATCTATAACCACAATCTAAATTCTCTCCCAAAATCTCTACGAATCCTCCAAAGTTATTTTTACTCAAACAATATTGAATAACTACTCTTTCATTTCCCCAATCAATATGAGCGCCAAAAGAATCTTGAACGCCATAAGCATCCTCAAATGTGCTGTTTTGCACAATTGCATCATTACAAGTGTAGAACCATAACCCACTTCCTCTCTCCCACATTCTACTATCTTTTGTAGAACCAGTCCCTTTAAAAGTAGAATTCTCAACTAAAATATTTTTTGATCTGGCAAAGACAATTCCTGAGCCACCTGTATCATAAAAACTAGAATTAGTAACTGAAATATTTCTATGATAATATTGAGCTTGAGCTCCTGACATTCTATTAACAATATGGAGACCATAGTGACCGGTTAAACTAACATCTAAATTATCAATTGAAATACCATCATAGTAGTTTAACTCTCCATCATTATATGATTCAAATCGCATTCCATAACCTTGATGATTGTATGAATCTTCATTAGGCGTTGGATAAACGTTTGAAATTTTAATGTCTGAAAATTTAAGATGATTAATGTTCTTACCAGCACCAAATCTAAGTACCAAGATTCCAAATCTCTCATCCTGTCCACTTCTTGTCGAACCATTCATTAATTTTTCGTTTCCGTCAGATTTTTTATGAGAAGCTTCGTTTGTGAATTCTAAATTTTTGACCTCAATATATTCGACATTTTCAAAAAAAAGAGAAGCCTGATAACCATTTCCATCAATTATTGGTCTACTTGCGCTTCCATAACTTTCAATTAAAATTGGATTTGAAGAGGATCCTGATCCCCTAATTTTGAAATAACCTTTCCATGTATCGCCAGATTTAAATTTAATTTTATCACCAGGGGCAAATGTAATACTATTGATTTTTCCTAAATTTTTAAATGCATTAGTTTCAGATTTTCCATCTTTCGAATCATCACCATCAGAAAAACTTATGAAATAGGTTGTGTTCCCATCAGAGGTTGAGTCGGTATATTTATCTGGGTCTGTCTCTCCATCTGTGTCTCCCCCAGTGTTTCCACCATTTCCACCTCCATTATTATTACCACCACCACCAACTACATCGTTACCCTCACTTGACCCAGAAGAACAACCTAATGAAAAGAGAAGAGCGATAAAAAAAAATCTTAATTTCATAATAGTTAGATTAAATACACAATAAACATATAAATTAATTTAATGTGAATTAGGGATATATAATTCAATTTTGAATCATTTAACCTTAAGTAATATCCGTTAATTAAATAAATTTAAACATGATTAAAAATAAAGTATTTTTTGTTATTGTAAGATTTCTAACATTTTGTTTTATTTCTTGTAATAATATTGATACACCTCCAAATATTGTTCTTATAATGGTTGATGACTTAAATGATTATCCTGAAGTTTTTAATGGTCATCCTCAAACCAAAACCCCAAATATCAAGAAATTAGCCTCTTCAAGCGTTTCATTTTTAAAAGCTTATTCAAATGATCCAATGTGCGGTCCCTCTAGAGCAAGTATGATAACTGGGGTTTACCCTCACAATTCCTCGAACTTTTGGCAAGAATCATGGCTAAAAAACGAAGTGCTTTCAAACACTAAAACCATCATGGAGAAATTTAAAGAAAATGGCTACAACGTGATTGGAAGTGGTAAAATTTTACATCACAACAAAAAA
>JAQWJH010000036.1 GCA_029248455.1 Flavobacteriaceae bacterium | reverse complement strand
AAGTTTGATTCTGATGGTAAACCTTTAGCAATCACTGGGTCAAATATTCCCCTCTCTGCCGCTGGAGTTCTAATTTTATGGTTAGGTTGGTTTGGGTTTAATGGTGGTTCAGTACTTTCAGCTGATCCAGCATTAACCTCGTTAACATTAGTTACCACATGCTTAGCAGCAGCCGCTGGTGGAGTTTCAGCAGCACTAACTTCTAGAATAGCATATAATAATTTAGACTTGACTATGTTTATGAATGGAGTATTAGGAGGTCTAGTTGGAATAACAGCAGGTGCCGATCAAATGCTTCCAATGTCAGCTATTATTATTGGTACTATTTCGGGACCAATTGTTGTTGCAGGTGTAGCACTTTTAGATAAATGTAAGTTAGATGATCCTGTAGGGGCAATTCCTGTTCATTTATTTTGTGGAATTTGGGGAACCCTAGCAGTTGGTCTATTTGGAGAAATGGCAGGTTTTGACCAGTTTATGGTCCAATTGGCTTGTGTTGGTATTGCTGGATTTTTCTGTGTTGTGGGTGGTATTTTAATTACTGTAATTGTAAAATCAATTACAGGGTTAAGAGTAGATGAAAAAGAAGAGGAAGATGGACTTGATATTGCTGAACATGGAACAAGAGCCTATGGAGACTTCTCTATAAATTAAATTTAATTGTTGTGTTAGTTTTAAAAGCTCGATTTATAATGAATCGAGCTTTTTCTTTTAATGAATAATTATAACTATTTTCATAAATAAAATAAGTTTTATGAAAAAAATATTCTTTTCAAAACTGCTATGTATATTTTTTTTCTTAATGCAGTTTTTTTACATAAATTCTCAAGAAATAAGTCAAGGACCTTTTGAACAATTAATAATAAGAGGTGTTACTTTGATAAACGGAAATGGTTCTCCACCTATAGGACCAGTTGATATTGAGGTTAAAAATAATATAATAAGTAAAATACAAACTGTTGGCTATCCTGGAATTAGTAAAAGAAAACCAGGACCTAAACTTAAGAAAAACGGAAAAGAAATTAATGGTAACGGAATGTATCTTCTTCCTGGTTTTATAGACATGCACGGACATATAGGGGGTGTATCTCAGGGTGCTGAGCCTGATTATGTTTTCAAATTATGGATGGCTCATGGAATTACTACTGTCAGAGAACCCAGTGGGAGAGGTTCAGATTTTACTCTTAAACTTAAACAAAAGAGTAAGAAAAATTCTATAATAGCGCCTAGAATATTTTCATATACAGGCTTTGGATCTGGAAAAAACATAAATACAACTGACCAAGCCAGAGAATGGGTAAGAAATAATGCTAAAAATGGTGCAGATGGAATTAAATTTTTTGGAGCATCTCCTGAAATTATGAAAGCTGCTTTAGAGGAAAATAATAAATTAGGATTAAAATCTGCTTGTCACCATGCTCAAATGAGCGTAGCTAGATGGAACGTTTTACATTCCGCACGAGCTGGACTAACAAGTATGGAACATTGGTATGGGCTTCCAGAAGCTCTTTTCACCAATCAAACTATTCAAAACTATCCTTCAAACTATAATTATCAAAATGAACAACATAGATTTGAAGAAGCTGGAAAATTATGGCAACAAGCAGCAAAACCCTATTCTGACCATTGGAATAATGTTATAAATGAATTAATTGAGCTAGATTTTACAATTGATCCAACCTTTAATATTTATGAAGCGAGTCGCGATTTACATAGAGCCAGAAGAGCAGAATGGCATGAAGAATATACGTTACCATCATTGTGGAAATTTTATGAGCCAAGTAAAATATCTCATGGATCTTATTGGCATTTTTGGGGAACTGAACAAGAGGTTCAGTGGAAAAATAATTATAGACTTTGGATGACATTCATTAATGAATACAAAAACAGAGGGGGAAGAGTTACAACTGGATCAGATTCAGGATTTATATACCAATTATACGGCTTCGCATACATTAGAGAATTAGAACTTTTAAGAGAGGCTGGTTTTCACCCGCTAGAGATAATCAAAGCTGCCACTTTAAACGGCGCTGAAGCTTTAGGAGTAGATAATATGATTGGCTCAGTTGAAGTAGGAAAATTTGCTGATTTTGTGATAATTGAGGAAAATCCACTTGAAAATCTTAAAGTTCTCTACGGCACAGGGGCAATAAAATTAAACAAAGAAAACAAGGTGACTCGTGTTGGAGGAGTTAAGTACACAATAAAAGATGGTATTATTTATAATTCAAAAAAATTATTAGAGGAAGTAAAACATATGGTTTTAGAAGAAAAGAAAAAAGAAAAATTTGAAATTAAGCAACCTGGAATATAATTTTTATTTTTTTAGGGACTTTAAAAAAGAAATTGTTTTATTATTAAAAAAATTTGGTTTTTCAACGTTAACTACATGACCACAATTTGGTATTACTAATAGCTTAGAGTTTCTATGTTCTTTTGTTAAAATTTTAATGGACTCTAAAAACATATAATCTTCAGCACCCATAACATAAAGAGTTGGAATTTTTAGCTCAACCTGTCTAAAAAGTTTCAATACAGGATTGATTTCAGAAGTTAACTTAAACCATCTTAAAAATTCTTTTTGATACAACCTTTTAGCTTCATTTATAAAAAGCATTCTAGATTCTCGATGATTTTTATATGGCATTATTATAAATGCAAAAATTTTATAGATCCATATGTACGGAACTATGGATTTAAAGATTGAGCTAAGTCTAATTAAAAATCTAGATCTAAAATTTAATTTCATAATCGCACCACCCATAATCATACTTTCAACAAGTTTGGGATAAGATTCTGCAATATGCCTAATCAAAATTGTTCCTAATGAAATTCCTACGAAATGAGAAGATTTGATTTTTTCTTTTTTTAAAACTTCAATAATATCATTAGCAATTGACGAAAATGTATATTTTTTTTCAAAGGCATTACCAATTTTAAAATTAGATTTTCCATGCCCCCTTAAATCCAATAAAAGAACATTAAAGCACTTCTTAAAAGCCCTTATTTGTTTAAACCAAATTGAAGAACTCCCACCTGCTCCATGAACAAAAGTTACCCATTGTTTTGCTTTAGAATTTTTATAAATACTATAATTAATCATAAAGTCTTTATTAGTTTATCCATTTCAATTTGGTAGGTTTTAGCTACAGAAATGGATTTATTCAAAAAATCGTTACCATTACCTGCATAGATAATTGCTCTTGATGAGTTAATTAATAATCCAATGTTTTGATTAGCACCGTTTTTGAAAGTATCTATTAAACTACCTCCTTGAGCACCAACACCTGGAATCAATAAAAAACTATCAGGAACTATTAGTCTAATTTCTTTTAAATGTTCTGATTTTGTAGCTCCAACAACATACATTAAATTATTTGAACCTTTCCAAAGTTTAGATTTTTTTAATACTTGTTTAAAAAGACTATCTTCTTTAGAGGGAAAAGATTGGAAATCATTACTTCCCTTATTTGAGGTCAAGCCAAGCAAAATGGTATACTTATTTTTATATTTTAAAAAAGGTTCAACCGAATCACTACCCATGTAAGGAGAAACAGTTACTGAATTGAACGAAAGTTTTTCAAAAAAAGCTTTGGCATATTTGTCAGATGTGTTTCCAATATCCCCTCTTTTAGCATCAGCTATAGTAAATAGTTCAGGATATTTTATATTGATATATTCAATGGTTTTTTTTAGTGAATTCCAACCCTCTACTCCGTTAACTTCATAAAATGCTGTATTAATTTTAACTGCAACAATTAAACCGCTAAGTGCATCAATTAAAGCTTTGTTGAAACTAAAAATAGGATCAGACTCTTTTAATAAAAATTGAGGAATTTTTGAAAGATCAGAATCCAGTCCAAGACATAAAAATGATTTTTTAATTTTAATTTGATCTACTAATTTATTTAATTCCATAATTAAAAAACTTCCTCTGAATTTTTAAGCATTTCTGTATTTTGAACAAGTTTTAATTCGTCAATTATTTTTTGAATATCACCATTAACGATATTTTGAAGATCATATAAGGTTAGACCAATTCTGTGATCCGTAACTCTTCCTTGAGGATAATTATAAGTTCTAATTTTAGCAGATCGATCACCTGAGGAAACCATAGAATTTCTTTTCAATGAATCTGCTTCCAATTTTTTACTCAACTCTAGTTCATATAACCTTGAGCGAAGGACTTTAAGAGCTTTATCTTTATTTTTATGTTGTGACTTTTGATCCTGGCACTGAGCAACAATTCCAGTTGGCGTATGAGTCAATCTAACTGCAGAATAAGTCGTATTAACAGATTGTCCGCCTGGCCCTGATGAACAGAAATAATCAATCCTAACATCATTCATGTTTATTTCAACATCAAATTCTTCAGCCTCTGGAAGAACCATTACTGTTGCTGCAGAAGTATGAACTCGTCCTTGAGTTTCTGTCTGAGGAACCCTTTGTACCCTGTGAACGCCAGACTCAAATTTTAATAATCCATAAATATCATCATTTCCAGATACTTCAAGTATTATTTCCTTATAACCCCCAGAGGTTCCTGGGTTAGAATCAACTAAACTAACATTCCATTTTTTACTTTCGCAAAACTTAGTATACATTCTGAATAAATCTCCAGCAAATATTGAGGCTTCATCCCCCCCTGTTCCAGCTCGAAGTTCGATAACAACGTTCTTAGAATCATCTGGATCCTTAGGAATTAACATAAACTTAATTTCTTCCTCTAATTTTACTATTTTTTCTTTTGATTCGGCCAATTGTTCAGAAGCCATTTCAACCATTTCTTTGTCATCTTCAACTTTACAAATTTCTTCAGCTTCACTTATGTTAGATAATAATTCTTCATAAAGCTTTTTCTTTTCAATGATTAAACCAAATTCTTTATATTCTTTATTTAACTTAATATAACGTTTTTGATCACTAATTATATTAGGCTGAATTATTAGATCTGATATTTCATTAAATCTCTGTTGAACTATGTTTAGTTTATCTAACATTTATTACAAATTTAATATATTTTTGATGAAGCGTGGATTAATAAAAAAAGCTTCCATTATCCGAAATAATTGACAGTTTTTTTCTGCTACTATCCTCAACCCTTCCGATAATTTTGGCATCGACCCCAAATGATTTGGAAATATTTATGATTTCTTCAGAACATTGTGGATTAACATACAATTCCATTCTATGCCCCATATTAAAAACTTTATACATTTCTTTCCAAGAAGTATTGGATTCTTTTTTAATTAAGTCAAATAATGGAGGGACAGGAAACAAACTGTCTTTAATTATATGAAGATTATCAATGAAATGAAGGATTTTAGTTTGAGCCCCCCCGCTACAGTGAACCATTCCGTGAATATCGTGAGAATTAAATTTTTCTAATACCTTTTTTATAATTGGAGCATAAGTTCTTGTTGGAGAAAGAACTAACCTACCTGCGTCTATTTCTAAACCCTCAACTTTCTGAGTAATTTTCATTGAACCAGAATAGATCAAGTCTTCTGGAACGCTTGGATCAAAGCTTTCTGGATATTTATTCATCAAATACTTATGAAACACATCATGCCTAGCTGAAGTAAGTCCATTACTACCCATCCCACCATTATAACAACTTTCATAATTTGATTTTCCGAAGGATGATAAACCAATTATAACATCCCCGCTTGAAATGTTTGAATTATCAATCAGTTCAGATTTTTTAATACGAGCCACGACAGTTGAATCTACAATTATTGTTCTAACTAAGTCTCCAACATCAGCGGTTTCTCCACCAGTAGATTTTATATTAACACCATAACTTGCCATTTCGTCAATTAATTCCTCAGTACCTTCAATTATAGTTTTAATTACTTCACCGGTAATTAGGTTTTTATTTCTACCTATTGTCGAGGATAATAAAATATTATCAGTAACTCCTACACACAATAAATCATCTAAATTCATTACCAAAGCGTCTTGAGCAACCCCTTTCCAAACGGAAAGATCTCCAGTTTCTTTCCAATACATATAAGCTAATGAAGATTTTGTTCCGGCTCCATCAGCATGCATAACAAGACAATAATTCGGATCGTTAGTTAGGGTATCAGGAACTATTTTACAAAAAGCTTTTGGAAATAAACCCTTATCAATATTTTTAATAGCATTATGCACATCAGATTTATCCGACGAAACTCCTCTAAGCATGTACCTATCCTGTGAATTGGAATTCATATAAAACAAAGATAGTGGTAAAGATTAGTATTTAAAATTTTTTTAAAAGGACAATTAAAAAATATTATCTAAAAATTATAAAAAATTCATTTTTACTATTGAAAAATTATGAAAATAAAATAATTAGATATTAAAAAATATATAATTAATAAATGTTCATAAATATTATTTGTTTTAACCACATAAAGTTCTAAAAATCAATATTATATTATAATTTTATTTTATAATTATAAAAATTAAAAATGAGTAAATCTAAACTAGAATACATATGGCTAGACGGTTACAAGCCAACACAAAACATGAGAAGTAAAACTAAAGTTATTGAAGATTTTAGTGGAAAATTGAATGACTGTCCAATATGGTCATTTGATGGATCATCTACTTTACAAGCAGAAGGTGGTTCTTCTGATTGTTTGCTTAAGCCAGTTGCTATTTATCCAGATCCGGACAGAATTAACGGATTCTTAGTAATGACTGAAGTTTTAAATGCTGATGGTTCTGCTCACGAATCCAACGGACGCTCAACAATTGATGATGACGATAACGATTTTTGGTTTGGTTTTGAACAAGAATATTTCATTATGGATTGTGACACGCAATTGCCACTAGGATTCCCAATTGGAGGTTACCCAGGGCCCCAAGGAATGTACTATTGCTCTGTTGGTGGTAAAAACACTCACGGACGTGACTTGGTTGAAGAACATGCAGATCAATGCATTGAAGCTGGTTTAAATTTTGAAGGTATTAACCAAGAAGTTGCAAGCGGACAGTGGGAGTTCCAATTATTTGCTAAAGGTGCAAAAAAAGCAGGTGATGAAATTTGGATTGCAAGATATTTGTTAGATAGATTGACAGAAAAATACAATTATTATATTGATTACCATCCAAAACCTATTAAAGGAGACTGGAATGGAAGTGGAATGCATGCTAATTTTTCTAATACGCTATTAAGAACATGTGGAAGCAAAGAAACTTACGAAGCTGTATGTGAATCTTTTAGATCAGTGGTTAAAGAACATATCGATGTTTATGGACAAGACAATGATCAAAGGCTTACTGGTCTTCACGAAACTGCATCAATTAATGATTTTAGTTACGGTGTTTCTGACAGAGGAGCATCTATAAGAATTCCAATTATAACTGTTGAAAAAGGTTGGAAAGGATGGCTTGAGGATAGAAGACCAGCTTCAAACGGTGATCCATATAAAATAGCTGGAAGAATTATTAAAACTGTTAAATCTGCAAAAATTTAACAAATCACATTTATATAAATTAAGGCACCTAAATACTTGGGTGCTTTTTTTTAAAAAATATTAACAACATAAATCAAATAACAACTTAATATTATTACCCCTTCAATTCTACCTAAAATGAATTTTTTTGGAAAAAAAATCAATGGGAAAATAATTGCTGCAAAAAATAACATCACATAAATATCAAAGTCCATTAAATTTGAGTCATTTACAACAAGAGGAGTGACAATTGAAGTAATCCCAAGAACAGCAAAGACATTAAAAATATTAGATCCTAGCAAATTTCCTAAAGAAATACTTTTTTCCTTTTTAAAAACCGCAACCATTGAAGTTACAAGTTCTGGAATACTCGTTCCAACTGATACTATTGTAATTCCAATTATTCTTTCGCTGATTCCAAAAGAACTAGCTAGACTAATAGCCCCTGAAATAAACCACTCTGAACCTAAATACAAAAAAACACCCCCAAAAAATAAAAGAACTAAAGATTTTGGCAAAGAGCCAAATGAATTTACTTCTAAATCAATATCCTCCTCCGATTTTTCCTGATGTTTAATTAAAAAAATAATTGTTATTGCTAAAAAACAAACCAGAATACCTCCTTCAAATTGACTAATTACTCCGTCCATAATTATTATTAAAAAATATATTGCGGAAAACATCATGATTGGCCAATCAACCTTATAAATATCTTTTGATATTTTAATTGGAGACAAAAAAACTGTTAGTCCTAATACTAAACCTAAATTAGCAATATTAGATCCAACTACATTTGATATAGCTAAGTCAGGAGATCCTATTAATGCAGATTTTAAACTTATAATTAATTCTGGAGCTGAAGTTGCTAGAGATACAACGGTCATACCAATCAAAATTTTAGGAATTTGGAATTTTATTGATATTGAAACGGCAGCTTTTAAAAGTAAATTTCCTCCGATTATTAAAACAAATAAACCAGAAAATAATAAAATGAATGTGTTTAAATCCATATTTTTAAAAGTTGTAAAGATAATACATGAATCGTATATTGTGTCAATATGAAATTTTTATTTAAAATTATTGCTAGACTAAACAAATTGGTATTACCAAGTATGACAAAAAAGAGGTTAGATCCAGTAAGAGCTAACAAGATTCAACTAGCAATTATTGGCTGGAGGTACTATATAACAAAAAACAGTCTTGATTAATAAATTTAAAGTTCCTCAAATTCTTGAGTAACACCAATCGCAGATTCTCTTGCGTTTAAAGACTTTCTATTTTTATCAGTAATAAAAGCAACTATATGCATCTTATCTTTTTTGTAAGAATCTGGTATTTCGTAAGTAAAAGTTTTTTCGAAAACTGAACCAGATTTGGTTGCGTCAGATGCTATATTGTCGCCAAGGGGACTTGTTAGAGCAACTCGTAAAACATCATCATGTTCAAAATCAACAAGAGGATCAGCACTGCCATAACCTAAATCAGCAAAATTTCTTTGGTCCAATATTAAATCATTTTCTAATAAAAACAAACCTAGCTTCAAGTCAGTATATGTTTGAGAAAATTTAGCTTTAACTTTTATTGATAAGTTATTTTCGCTTATTGAAGATTCTATCAAAACTCCTAGTTTTGAAGTTGTGGAAACTACAGATGAAATTGCATCAACTCCCTCACCCTCATTCCATTTCACTGATCGGTTGATTCTAGCATGAGGATATCCAGAAACTCCAAAAGCATTAGTCATTTCGGATATTTTAGAATATTGAAAAGCGTCTCCATAATGTGCAGCAACTATAATCAATTGGGTTTTCATTGTTTTCTTAAGCTCTGTCAATTTATAAGTTACACGTGGGCACCAACCACACCAAGCTCCTGTAAAGTCCTCAACTAAAACATTTGATGTGAAATTTTTAATAGGCTCGGTGGAAGCTGAAAAAGTTTTGGTATTACTTTTTAATGATTTATAAGTGGCATATACTGTGTATTCACCTGGTTCACCTGGCTTAAATGTATTTCCAGAAATTTCATTTCCATTTACAAAAAACTTACAACTTGATGTCAACAAATCATTTTTATCACTTAAAACAGTTAAAATTATTTCAGAGTTAACTTCAATATTTTCTGATGATATTGAAAGCTTGATGCTAGTTACTTCTAATGGTGTTGAATCGCCACCAGGACTATCTTCACCATAACCTTCTGTTGTACAGGAAATAATAAAACAAGAGATGAATAAAACTGTAAATGATTTGAACAATAGATTCATATATTTGTAATAATAGTCTAATATAATTATAATTAATTGAATAATATGAATTTAAAACCTATTGTAACAATTGTATTTATGATTTTGTTTTCTCTAAACAATGCGTATTCTCAGACTAGTATGCCTAATATTAATATCAAAACACTTGAGGGGAAAACAATAAATTCAAAAACTACTTATAACAAAAACGGATTAACCGTTTATAGTTTTTGGGCAACCTGGTGTGTTCCTTGTATCAATGAACTTGATGACATTCATAATGAAATTCAAAAGTGGGATGATGCTAATGTTAAGATTATAGCTATTTCAACTGACGATTCTAGAACTAAAAGAAGAATAAGACCTCTAGTCAATGGTAAAAAATGGGATTTTAAAATTTTTTTAGATGAAAATCAATCATTAAAAAGGGCGTTAAATATTGATGCAATTCCACATACTATTGTAACCAAAGGAAATAAAATAATTTATAGAAGAATAGGTTATAAACCAGGGGAGGAAAATTACCTTTATGATTTTATTATAAATAACTCTGTAGCCAAAAATTAAATATGAATGAATAAAAAAACAATTTTAATTCTTTTCATTTTTTTATATAATACTACTTCGTATTCCCAATTATTTAAACACACGACTGCTTCATTTAATTCGTTTTCAGCATATTATTTAGACGATTCTAAAACAGGAGATTTTAATGAAAATAATAGATTTCGTTCAAATAACTATTTAAATATAAAATCTAATATTGATAAAAACTGGAATTTAGAATTACAAGTAGAATCGTATGTACCTAACTCTTTATTGAATTATTCACCAAATTTTAAAGAAACGAATCTATCAACATTCAACATCGCATACAATAAGAATAATTTGAACATCTCAATTGGAAACTTTTACGAACAATTTGGAAGTGGTATGACTCTCAGATCTTGGGAAGATAAAAATTTAGGAATCAATAACTCCATTCGCGGACTCATTACAAAATATAGAATTAATGATGAATTTAATATCACTGCACTTATAGGACAACAAAAAAAGGGTTTCAAATATTCTAAAGGATATATACTTGGTTTTGATTCAGAATTTGATTTTTCAAAGATTACTAATGGCTCTACTTTATTAATGGGCCTAAGCTATGTTGGTAGAAACGATCAAAATACTATAAGCGATTTTTATTCAGAAATGACCAATTTATTTTCAGGAAGATTAGATTACTCCTCAAACTCCTTTTATTCAAATATTGAAATAGTTGATAAATCTAAAAATCCTATTTCAGTTTTTGGATCCCTTTCCAATACTTTTATTAAAAAAGGCTCTTCTTTATTATTAAATTCAGGTTTTTTTAACAAAGGTTTTGGAATTGATTTTACATTTAGAAGATTAGAGAATATGTCTTTATTTTCAGAGAGAGAGGCTTACGGAAATCCCTATAACGAAAGTATTGTAAACTATTTACCTGCTCTAACCAAACAGCACGATTATTCCCTAGCTAATTTATATGTATATTCCGCTCAACCTAACGTGTCATTTCAAACTAATGATTTAATGAAGGTTGGAGAAATTGGAATGCAAATTGATTTATATTATTTTTTTGAGAAAAATACTTTTATTGGTGGTAAATATGGGACAAACGTTTCTGTTAATGGAGCTGTTTGGAATAATTTAGATGGAAATTTCGATTTTGATAATCAAAATTATGACACTGATTTATTTGGCTTTGGACAAAAATATTTCTCTGAAATAAGTTTAGAAATAAGAAAAAAATGGTCATCAAAATTTGACAATATTTTCCTGTTTATAAATCAGTACTATAACTCCAGATTTATTGAAGAAAAAGTTGGAGAAGTAAAATCCAATGTTTTAGTTTTAGAAAACACTTATAAATTAAATGATAAAAAATCTTTGAGACTTGAACTTCAACATTTATCAACTAAAGATGATAATAAAAATTGGTCAGGCTATGCAATTGAGTTCAATTTAAACTCTGCTTTTTCTATCTATCTTTCAGACTTATATAATTATCAAAACCCCAAAGAAGAAAAAAAAATTCATTATTATAATTTTGGAGGAAGTTATAGTAAAGGAATCAATCGGTTTACAATAAATTATGGAAGACAAAGAGGAGGTTTAGTTTGTACAGGTGGGATCTGTAGATATGTTCCTGAAAGTTCTGGATTAAGTTTTAGTATTTCCTCTTCCTTATTTTAATTTATAATACCTAATTTTTTCCCAACTTTTTCGAAAGCTTTTAACGTAAAATTAATTTGCTCAACTGAATGTGAGGCTGATAACTGAACTCTAATTCTTGCCTCACCTTTTGGAACAACTGGAAAAAAAAATCCAATCACATAAACACCCATTTCTAGAAGCTCTTTAGACATTTTTTGTGCTAAATGATCATCATAAAGCATGACTGGAACTATTGGATGATTTCCTGGTTTAATATCAAAACCAAGTTTTTCCATTTCAGATCGAAAAATCTTGGTATTATTTTTTAATTTATTTAAAAATGAATTGTCAGACTCAATTATATTAAGAACTTCTAAAGAAGCTCCAACTATTGAAGGAGCTAGTGTATTTGAAAAAAGATAAGGCCTAGATTTTTGTCTAAGAATTTCTATAATTTCTTTTGGTCCACTTGTAAAACCACCGGATGCTCCCCCTAAAGCTTTTCCTAACGTTCCTGTTATTATATCGACTTCATCAATTACTCCAAGCTCTTCATGAACACCCCTACCATTAGGACCAATAAAACCAGTAGAATGACATTCATCCGACATAACAAGCGCATCGTATTTTTTTGCTAATTCACATATTTTATCTAATTGCGCTAAGGTGCCATCCATAGAAAATACTCCATCAGTTACAATAATTCTATTTCTTAGATTGATAGTTTTTTTGAGTTGATTTTCTAAATCAACCATATCGTTGTGTAAATACCTAAATCTTTGTGCCTTACATAATCTTATCCCATCAATTATTGATGCATGATTTAAAGCATCACTAATAATAGCATCTTGATCGTTAAATAAGGGTTCAAACAAACCACCGTTTGCATCAAAAGCTGCTGCATAAAGAATAGTGTCTTGTTTGCCTAAAAATTTAGAAATCTTAGCTTCTAAATTTTTATGAATGTCTTGTGTACCACAAATAAATCTCACAGAAGCTAAACCAAAACCATGAGAATCTAAAGAACTTTTAGCCTTATCGATGACAGAGGGGTTGGAAGCTAATCCTAAATAATTGTTTGTACAAAAATTCAATACATTATTTCCATCAATTAATTTAATATTAGAATTTTGTTTTGAGCTTATAATCCTTTCATTTTTGTAACGACCTGAATTAGAAATATTGTCTAATTCATCTTTAAGTCTATTTTTAATAGAATCGTACATTTGAATATAGTTTTTAATAAATTTAAACTTTTATTTCAAATAAATGGAACGAATATTAATTACTGGCGCGTTGGGGCAACTTGGGAATGCATTTGTTAATAATTTTAACAAAACCAACTGCTATTTACTAGCCACTGATATTAGACATCCCAAAATAAAAATGAATTGTGAATTTGAAATTTTAGATGTTTTAAATAAGGAAAGAATTGATTTATTAGTTGAAAAATATAAAATAAATATTATTTATCATTTAGCAGCTGTTCTTTCAGCCAGCGGTGAAATCAGCCCTTTTAATTCATGGAAATTAAACATGGATAGTTTTCAAAATATTGCTGAAATTTCCATTAAACATAACATAAGAAAAATATTTTGGCCAAGTTCAATTGCTGTTTTTGGAACAGAATCTAAATTGAGCTTAGCTACTCAAAATCCCTCAATGAATCCATCAACAATGTATGGAGTTACAAAATTAGCAGGCGAAAAATTAGCAGATTACTATTTTAAAAAATTTAAATTAGATATTAGATCATTAAGATACCCTGGTGTTATATGTACAAATACAGTTCCTGTGGGAGGAACAACTGATTATGTTATAGAAATGATCAATGCAGCAAAAAAAGAGAAAAAATATAATTGTTATTTACATAAAGATACTGTGTTACCAATGATTTATATAGATGATGCAATTGAGTCAGCGATTAAATTAATGTCAACAGAAAGAAAAAAAATATCTATTTCCGGATCTTATAATATAACTAGCTTTAGTATAAGTCCTAAGAAATTAATTAAAGAAATTAACAAGAACGGTTTTAAAATTTTAGTAGAATATAATGTTGATTCACGTCAAAAAATAGCTGATTCTTGGCCAAGAAAAATTGATGATTCAAAAGCAAAAAATGATTGGGGCTGGAAACCTAAATTTGGATTAGATTCAAGTATTAAAAAAAGCTTGAACAACTAATTTTTTTAAATGAATAAAATAAAAATAATTTGGGACTTTAGAGGACCTGTTTCTCAAAAAATTGCTGATCATCATGAAAAGCATTTACAGGAATTTTTTAAAAAAGAAAACAAAAAATTATATGAATCTGGTATTGAAAAGTTGACTGAAATGCACAGTATTGCTTATTCGATTATTGATCAGAATGATTTAAATGAAATTAAAATTACATTAAGACCCAACAGAGCTCAACAAGTAAATTAACCTTCTTTTAAATCATTTTTAATATCTTTTTTTATAGAGTTTAGATATTTTGATCTTTTATTATCCGAAACAAAGGGAACAGACCAAAATTGCCTAGTCTTTGAAAATAATGAAAATCGCCATCCAAAAACAAAAGTATATACACCCATAACCAACCTCAACTTAACAGAATTTAAATACAATGTAATAACTGGTAAAGCAGGTGCACCGTGTGTAACATAGGTTCTTACTTTTTTATCTTTTAAAAAGGGTTTGGGATATGCATAAAGCTTTGTAATATTTACAAATTTATAGGCAAATCCCTGAGTGAATACTTCATCAAAAAAAATTTCCATCCTAGGTGTCAATCTAAACCACCACACAGGCGAAATAAAATAAATTCTTTCACACCAAGAAATTAAGTCTTGATAATTTTTAATTAGATTAGCTCTAGGTCTAGTAAAGCTGTCTCTATATAAGTCAATAGTTTTTGTTTCTTGATTTTCAGTATTAAGTTCATTTTTTACTGTTTTAAAAATACCATTGTAACAAAAAGAATTCATATCGGGATGACCAATTATTATTAAATTTTTCATGGTCTAAATATATAATTATAATATCAGCTTATCTACTTAAAAATATTTAAAATATCTGTGAAATATTTTAGAAAATTCATAATAATATTTTCAGGATCAGAGCCTATGAAAAATAAAATAATTATTAGAATAATAAATAAGTATATATTAGGCCTTTTATTAAAGAATTTACGACCATATTCATTTAAGATATTTTTCATAACATAAATTTAATACGTTAAAAAGATACTATAAAATTCAACCAAAAAATTACATTTTAAAAGAATTATATTTTAATAATTCATAAATCAATGAATAATGTTATTATAATGAAATTTGTTTAAATTCGCATCCAGTTTTAAGGCCTCGTAGCATAACTGAATAGTGCACTTGATTACGGCTCAAGAGGTTCTAGGTTTGAATCCTAGCGAGGTCACAAGAAGGGAATTACTTTTAGGTAGTTCCCTTTTTTTAGTTTATTAACTACTATCTAAATTACATCATTTGAAGAGGTCTATTTAAAGACTAGTTTGACTGAACATATAATAAGATTGAGAAAAAAATTAATCAAATATTAATTCGCAATCTGGCTTAGAGCTTCTATTTGGTTGGTCAAGACCAATTATAGGATAATTTTTTGATGATTTCACTATTGGATCCTCTATATGTTTTTTATTCATAAATGTAATTTCAATAATTGAGGGAAAATTATTTTGCTTAATAAGCTTTCCGTAATTATTTCCATGTATGTGTACGATATGATATTTAGATGAAATCTTTTTTATCAAATAATTAAAGTCCTCGGTAAATTCGTCAATTTTATGAAACTCAACTGCTAATCCGACAAAATTTAAATCTGAATCTATTAATGATTTTAAAACATCATATTCGGATGTTTCAATATCCATTTTTAAAAAAATATTCTTAGAGTTTGATGAAATAACTTTGTAAGTATCCTCAATAGTAATACAATTCATTTCATTTTTAATACTTATTTTTTTTTTAAAATAAATTTTATTTTCTCTAAAAAAATTATAGTAATCAGGAATTGTAAAAATTCCATAAAAATCTTTTATAAATCTTTTTTTATCAAACATTATTACACGAACGAAACTTAAAATAAAAGATTTTAGGGTGAAAATAATTAGAGAAAAAAAATTTACTGAATAATCGTAACAATGTATATTAGCTTTTGGATTTCTGTTTGAAAAATCTTTTTCAAAGCTCCAGTCCTTGTTTATTCCAAATGATAACAAGCCATCACATAATTTAAAAACTGTTTTTGGAATAACATAACCTCCATCATTTGGTCTTCCAATTCTAACTAAATTATCAACGTGAATTGGCCTTAAGTTTTTTAAATCAATCAATATGCAGGTGTTTTTGGTGTTTTAATTTTGTTTAATAAGATGTTTTATTAGAATATCTAATATAAAAAATATACAACCATGTTCAAAGTTAAACTGATTTTGCCACTTAAACATAAAATCAAAAATATATATGATAAAATTATTAAAGTTTTAGTGGCAAAAAGGAAATCAATTGATTAATCCATTAATATCATATTTTGAAAAAAATTCCCATATTAACTGACCAGTGTTTTTTCCATTAAAATTAACATCAAACCAAACGTGTTCTCCATTAATTATTTTGTAATGCTCAACAGAAACATTATTGTCTCCAGCTTTGTATGTATAACTTGTAATTGAAGTCCCAGAATCATTTAAATTATTAATAATTGGATTAGAACTAGTATTGTTAAAATTTGTCCAAAAATCAAGAACTGATTGCACAGAATTGTAAACACCTCCCCCATCATAATAATCCGTTGTTCCATGTAATTTAATTAGTGGAGTTGGGTGTGATGGCATACATTCATCTCCTTGGAGCATATATCCTGAAACTGAACCAATGGCAGCAATTAAATTACTTTTGTAACAAGCCAAAGCATAACTCATCATCCCTCCATTTGAATACCCAACAGCATAAATTCTTTTTATATCTATTAAGTTTTCAGATGATAATTTATTAATTAAAGCTTCCACAAAACCCAAGTCATCTACACTACTTTTGTTGTCGGCTCCATTTAAGGCAGCATTCCAATGAGAAGAGCCATCCAAATCAGCACCTTGGGGGTATACTAAAATAAAATTTTCTGAATCAGCAACAGAGTTCATGTTGGTGTATGACATATAATCACCAGCCTGTCCACCGAATCCATGAAAATTTAACAAAAGAGGTAATTTTGAAGTGCCATCATAGCCTTGAGGTGTATAAATAATATATTTCCTCTCTAAACCATTGTGGGTGATAGTTTCAATAGGCCCATCATAAGAGTTACCTTCCTTATCATAACCATCTTTTTCTGATTCATCACTTGAACAAGAAAAAAAAAATATACTTAATATTAAAAAATAATTTTTCATATAATTTGTGATTCAAAAGTCATGCCTAACAATTTTTAAAAAATATTTTATCTACAAACAATAGTTTATTGAAAGTAAGTAAATTTGATATATGAAAAAAATTTCAATAGGACTTTGGGTATTTTTTTTTACCACAATTATTTGGTCACAAAAAAAATCTCCAAATATAATTCTTATGATTGGGGATGGGATGGGTCTTACTCAAATAAGCTCTGGAATGTATGCCAATGATAATTCAACAGCACTTGAACAATTTGATTATATAGGCTTGTCAAAAACTGCATCTTTTGATAAATTAATTACTGATTCAGCTGCAAGCGGAACTGCAATGGCTACGGGGATTAAAACTAATAATAAAGTTTTGGGAATTAGTCCCGATAACATACATCAAAAATCTATCCTTGAAATTTGTAAAGAAAAGGGATATAAAACTGCTTTAATTGCTACATCAAGTATTGTTCACGCAACACCTGCTTCTTTTTACGCAAAGGAAAATTCAAGATATAATTATGAAAATATAGCACTTCAACTCAGGAACCACAACATTGACATTTTTATAGGCGGAGGAAGTAAATATTTCACAACTAGAAAGGATAAGAGAAATTTAATAAACGAAATGTTTGAATATAAATTTATTAAATCATTGGACGAATTAGAAAAAAGTATATCAACAAAAGTTGGATATTTCACTTATTTTGACGAACCTCCATCAATATTAAATGGTAGACCTGCCAACTTAGACCTTATAACAAGAACTGTTTTAAATAAATTATCACTCAATAAATCACCCTTTATTGTAGTAATTGAAGGCTCTCAGATTGATTGGGGAGGGCATGACAATGATAGTAAAATGGTTTTATCTGAATTTATTGACTTCGATTCTGCAGTTAAGGAAGCTTTAGAATTTGCTAAAAATGATGGTAATACCCTGGTTGTTGTAACTGCAGATCATGAGACAGGCGGCATGTCTTTAAATGGAGGGGAAATTAACAATGTGAACATTAAATTCAATACTAAAAGTCACACAGGAACAATGGTTCCAGTATTTAGTTTTGGACCAAGTTCAGAAACCTTCAGTGGAATTTATGAAAACACACAGATATTCTACAAGTTGAGAGAATCTATAAAATAAATTTATTTTGTTCTAGCTTTATCTAAAATGGATTTTTGAAATTTACCGTCGTCTTCAATTGTTTCAAAAAACTCTTGCATAAAACCAAACATTTTATCAAACTCGGATGCATTATCAAATTCTTCCTTGTAAGAGCTAACCAGTTTAACAATTTCAGATTTAGAATCAATAAATTGTGTCCTAACAGTATTCATCAACTCATTGTCTCTCTTAAAACCTCTATATACTCGTTCACTTAACGAACTTAAACCCAAAGTTGGATTACCAAAACCGTAACTTGGATCTACCCAACCTGTCATATCAAAATCATAAGGTAGAGGAAGAAACTCTTTGTTTGTATATAATAATTTTCCATTGTGTTGAAATGAAACAGAAAAATCCGTATTACCAATTAAATATTGAAAAAAGGCATGTCTGACAGAAGTTAATCCTCCCATTGCCATTGGATGAATAAATTGTTCAACAACTCTACCATCAAACCTTTTAGCTAGCCTACTATCGTCTTCAATTAAAAATCCTTTAAGCTGATATGATTTAGATTTTTTTCCTTTTGGTTCAGTGAAATCAACATCTACCCTTCTAGTTTTAAAATGATATGGTGAAATAATTTCATATATCTTATATGCTATGTATTCCTGTAGAATATTGTCATTATTTTCATTTTCAATTTTACAAGGAAGTACCAACTTAAGAGATTTATTACCATTAAAAACAGTATTTTTTGTTTGACTCTTCTTAATTTTCATCTTGATAGGAGGAAAATAACATTTGGCTCTTCTAAAATTCCCACGAGCTCTTAAAGAAACAGGGATAGTATTCCATTTATCTTCTTGAAGAAAATTTAAATCAGTTTCAATATAAGTTGAATCTGTAGTTTTTTTCTTCATATTTTTATTCGAATAATTTAATTTAATTTTCATTGGAGTTTGATCCGCATAAAGAAGATCAGAGCTCAAAGGTTTTTGAGCATAAGTAAATGAACAAATAAATAGGATCAGTACTATAATAGCTTGTTTCTTCATATATTAGATTTTTAATTTAGTGTAATTTAATAATTTTTTTACAATGACAAGGTACTTAACAATACTTAATTATAGAACTTTATTTGCATTATTGATTTCATTTTTGATCCCATTTGTGGCATATAAATATGAAATCATTTATGATATTGATTTAACCTTAATTAGTATTGCTATAATATTTCCATTAGTTTTTACAATTAGAGGAGCTTTTAGAAGGAGAGAAAAAGCACTAGAACACTTAAGTTTGTTTAGAGCAAGTTTGCAAACAGTCCAAAATATTATTTCAAGCTCTAAATTAGAATCTGAAGATATAAAACAAGTAATTACTTTAATTGATAAAGTTAATAATGGGTTATTTGATTATTTAATTAAAAGAGAGAATACTACAACTGAACATGATAAAAACATAAACGATTTATTTATTTTTCTCAAATCAAAAAAAGATATAATTGGGGGAGGGACGTTACAGAAAGCTCTTCGTTTTTTAAAAGACACTATTGATAGTGCAGATAATTTAGTGGGAATACATAGACATCGAACTCCTATAAGCTTAAAAGCTTATTGTCTTATTTTTGTATATATTTTTCCTATCATTTATACACCAACTATTATTTATAAAATTGGGATTGGAAACCCAACAGGGTTGACTTATTTTATTGTTATTTTAAGTGAATTTATCTTAATATCTCTCTATAACATTCAAGATCAAATGGAATATCCGTTCGACAAAGAAGGTTTAGATGATATAGATTTGGATTTATTTAAAATGCACAGAGAATAAATGCTTACAACTCTTTAATTTTAATTTCTTTAAATTCAACGGGGTGACCCTCTGATTGTAAAGATATATAACCTTCTGATAGAGAGGAACCAATTTTTTCTAAATAGTTTTTAGGCACCTTATTTCCACCTATTTTGATGTTAGTGTAGCTTAAAACGGTGTCATTCTCAACTATATGGTAAACTAATTTGTTAGCATATACTATAACCTCGACATTAACCCACTGATCACCATGAAATGTCTTTGAATTAGAACTATTACAATGTGGTTTAGCCAACTTATTATTAATATCGACATTGGTTCCTGGAGAACAAATATTTGCAGTAGTTCTCTCACCATCACCCAAGCCACCCAATAATTGAACCTCTGCACTTACAGGAAAATCTTGATCAATGAGCATCGTATTAGGGTCTTGACAATGAAGCATTATTCCACTATTTCTAATAGACCAAGCGGGTGCACCTTTTAAATGGTCTCCACTAAATCTATACTTCAAGCTTAAATGATAGTTTTTAAATTTTTTTTTCATGTAAAAAATATGACCAAATTTTTCTTGAAATGAATCATAACCCTCATATGAAACTTTTAAAATATTATTTTCGACTTTGAAAGTATTTTTATAATTATCACCAAATTCGTGGTTTTTTATTTTTATCCCCCAATTATCTAAATTTTTACCGTTAAATAAGTACTCCCAGTTTTTTTCAACCTTAACATTATTGAAACTTGATGTAAGTATGAAAGCTAATAATAAGATTGAAATAATAGATTTTAATTTTATGTTCATATTTAAAAATAATAATTATTTAGTTACAAAGCTAAAAGATAACCCTGCGTTTGATTGAAGTCTTTTTAAAATTGAATCACCCATCGCTGATGACGGTGTTAAAACTCCATAGCTATTTGGTAATTTATCTTTAGCTAAACAAATAGCACTTTCAGCTAACATTTTTGAAGTCGATCCATATCCAGGATCCATATCACCTGTAACCTTTGCAAACGCATCCGAGTCGTCCTCGAGTTTAACATAAAATCTTAGATTATAAAACCCTGATTCTCTGTTTTTTTTATTAGGTCCTTCACCTGGTTTAGGTAAAATAAAATCAACAATTTTTTTCAAAAGTGATCCTGGCTTAGCACTCATTAAAATTACTAAGGGAATAACTAAAGTGTAAGCTTTAATCATACCTGTAAATCCTTCTCCACTTAAAGTTGCCTCATTGTATGTAAAATCCTTTCCATAAGTATAATTCATTAATGCATTACTTCTTCTTACAATTTTAGTGTTTATACTTGCCATAATAAATGGTCCAATCCAATTTCTTGATACTTTATCAAAAACTATTTTTCTTAAATCATTTTTATCGGGCCCTGTTTGCTCATTGATAGGATTTAAACCATATGGGTTAGTAACAACTTTAAAAATATTTTTGTCCTTAAAAGCTTCTTTTGTTACGTTACTTAAACTGGCATAGGTGCCTCCACTGATCCCACCTTTAATTCCAGCGACACGCATATTAATATTTTTAGCTCTTTTATTCAACTTTTGTTTTGACTCTTTTTGGATATAATAAACACCTAAATCAGATGGAATTGAATCAAATCCACAAGAGTTAACTATCTTGACAGTATTCCGTTTAGCTTTTTCATGATATTTATCAATCATTTTTCGAATCCATTGAACTTCGCCAGCTAAATCACAATAATGTGTTTTATTTTCAATACATGATTGAACTAATTTAGATCCATATTTGGCATAGGGACCAACTGTTGTACATACAACTTTTGTTCGCTGAGTCATTAAGTCTAAGCTTTTCATATCATTACTGTCAGCAATTACAATGGGTACAGTATGATCAGCAATTTCAGCTCTTACTGGTTCAAGTTTTGACAAATCTCTTCCTGCCATTGCCCATTTCAGTTCATTATTAGTTCGGAATTTCTTAAAAATATACTCACATACTAATTTTCCAGTAAATCCAGAGGCTCCCCATACAATTACATCAAATTCTTTTTTTGTAGACATTTTAATTTTTTAATTAATATTTGAATAAAGAATAAATAAAATTAGGTATATGAAAAGATATATTCTGTAATCATTTCTAGACTTAATATATTTTTTATCGTTAGGAAAAATATTAAATAATAGTCCCCTTATCTCTTTCAAGAATATGGGTTTTATATTAATTTTCCAATCATTGGTATTATAAACAATTTTTCTAAACTTACTCCTAAAATAAGTACTAGGCAGTCCCCAAATGAGTAAAATGATTAATAAGGCCGTTTTTAAAGACATATATTAGTCTATATTTTTTCAATGTACGGGTATAGTAATATTCCAATTAAAATTCCCATAATGACAATTAGAAAAACAGCTATGTACTGTTTTATATAATCTTTATTCATTTATTTAATCCTTTAAATTCTTTAAATTCATTTTTACCATAATACATCCTACTAACTAGAGAGATAACTTCATCTGTCAAATCTTTAGCATTTTCTGAGGAAAGATCAAATGTAGTACCATCCATACTAATTAATTGATTTTTTTTTGCATTTAAATCAATTGATGTATAAAAATGATACCTAATAACATAATCTAGTGTAAAATCAGTGTCATTATAAATTTCTTGAAACACAGATTGATCAGAAATTGTTGTCTTTAAAATTCTATAAGGTTTTGAAAAATTATTACTTTTTCTTAAAGCAGTTAATTCTAATTCTTGATTCTTAGATTGGCCAAAAAAGAAAAAAGGAATTAGCATAAAAAAAAAATAATTTTTCATGTGATCAAAATAAACATTTGTTACTCAATTAAAACTCCATCAGCTAAGACTGATAATGTTAGTTGAGGGTTTTTAATTAAATTAATTTCCTTAATGGTTTTACCTGCATCCTCTGCATAATGTTTTAATTGAGCAACACTTAAAGTGTCTATAGAAATTACACCTCTAAGAATCGTAGATTTTCCCTCTAATCCTGATTTGGGTACAAAAAATCCATAATCTTTAAACCTTACAAGTAATGTATCGTTATCAACATTAACTTTCATCCAACAACCTTTCATAGGACATGATGATAAAATCTTACCTTTAATTTTCACATGCTTTTTATTAACTTTTAATAAATCATTTTTTACAGAATAGTAATTATCAATTCCTTGAAAATCAATTTTTTGTCCATAATGTTCAGTAAATGATGAGTCTTGAGAATTAGAAAAAAAAGAAATTAAAAAAAATAAAATAAAAGAGTATTTCATAATATCTAAATTTAAAAATAAATTAATAAAGAATTAAGTTATTTTTTTCTTTAATTAATCACTTTATATTTGCAATAAAATAAAGAATAAAAATTTAATGAAAAAAAAGCCTGATAACGTAGCTGATAATCCCAATATTCTCCCTTACGGAACAAACGTGGGAGCTCCTGCTATAAAGCCCAATGATGTTGGTGTATGGAGAAGTGAAAAAATTATAAAAACAAATCAATATTTTGAAGCAAAATTTAATGAGATTAAAGAAGATTATCAAAAATTAATTGAAAATTACGAATGGAATAAATTAGTTTATGCTTCGGACTTTAAATTTGAACCTGAAAAAGGTAAAGTATATTTTTTGTATCAAAAAGAAGATGAAACCTTATTTTTATCACTTATTGAACCTGATATGTGGGATAAAATATTTGTTGGTGCTTTTAAATTAGATTCAGAAAACAAATGGATCAAATTAGAGAAAATATAACTCAACTCTTCAAAAATTTTAATTGGTTTAATATTAAAGAATAAATTTTTCGCTACTACCAATTAATCACAGTTTTATTTAAAATAATTATATCTAAAATTTATCGTATAAATTTTTTTATAATTGTTATATTTATAACAATAAAAGTTAAAATTGTTATAAATGAAAGATATTTTAGTTCTTGGTATGGGAAAAGTTGGTTCATTAGTTGGCACCTTACTTTCAAAAAAATTCAATGTAATTGGGGTAGATCAAAAAAAACCACATTATAATTACAAACTACCATTTAAAGTGATTCCAGAGGATGTTGGAAATTTAAAAAAAATGAAATCAATTTTTAAAAAACATGATGCTGTAGTTTCTGCATTACCATTTTTTTTAAATAAAAAAATAGCAAAATTAGCTCATAAACTAAACCTACATTATTTTGATTTGACCGAAGATGTTCAAACAACAAAATATATAAAAAAATTAAGTTTAACAGGAAATAGGATAATGGCACCTCAATGCGGATTAGCTCCGGGTTTAATTGGAATCATTGGAAATAATATAGCAATGAAATTTGATAGATTAAGGGATATTGAACTTAGGGTTGGGGCATTACCCAGATATCCTAATGGACAACTTGCTTATTCTTTTACATGGTCTCCTCATGGTGTTATTAATGAGTATCTAAATGATGCAGAGGTTATACAAAATGGAATAAAAAAAACAGTACCATCGCTTGATGGTTTTGAATATATAAACATAGAGGGACAAGAATTTGAAGCATTTACCACATCTGGTGGTCTTGGGACAATGTGTGATACATATGAAGGAAAACTTGACACCTTAAATTATAAAACAATAAGATACCCAGGACATGGAAAATTGATGAGATTTCTAATGTATGAACTCATACTTAAAAATGATAAAAACAAACTTGAAGAAATATTAAGTAACGCTAAACCGCCTGTTGATGATGATGTAGTTTATGTTTATGCAGTTGTTGAAGGATGGAAAAAAAATAAAATTTCAAGAAGTGAGTTTTTTAAATCATATTATCCGATTGAAATTCAAGGAAAAAAATGGAGAGCAATTTCATGGACTACAGCTGCATCCGTAGCTGCTGTTATTGAAATGGTTGCAAATGGAAAACTTCCAAACAAGGGATTTATAAAACAGGAAGAAATTCCTTACGTTGAATTTTTAAAAACCAACTCAGGTAAACTATTTTTAAATTAAATTTATGTAATGAATTTTAAAGAAAAAAAACCCATTCACATTATACTTGAATCATTATTTAAAAGCTATTCAAAAAGAGTTCCCTATGTAAATAAAATTACCAATGAATTAATTCAAAGACAAATTATTTCAAATCAAAATGATATAGTAAATGATCATATAGCTTTTAGAACAATGGGTGTAAAAAACTTAGGTATTAATTCATTTGAAAAAATCTTCATACACCATGGTTATAAAAAAAGAGATTTTTTAAATTTTAAATTAAAAAAACTTAATGCTTATTGGTATTCTCACAACGAAAAAAATATGCCAAGGATATTTATTAGTGAATTGAAAGTAGATGAGCTTTCAAAAAAGTCAAAAAACATAATATATAAATATACTGATCAGGTGAAGAAAGATCCCGTTGATGAGTTAGATCTTGATAATGTTAATAATGTAATTAAATTTTTAAAAAAGCCTTTGTGGAGCATTCCATTATTTGAAGACTATAATAACTTATTAAAAGAAAGTGAATATGCGTCCTGGGTAATATACAATAGGTATTATCTAAATCACTATACAATAAGTGTTCATGATTTAAATAAAAATTATAATACTTTAAAAAAGTTTAATAGATTTTTAGAGAATATAGACATCAAACTAAATGACTCTGGTGGTTTTATCAAAAAAAGTAAGGATGGTTTATTACTTCAAAGCAGTACAGTTGCTAATAAAGTTAAAGCTAAATTTTCTGACAATATAAATTCATTAATTTCTGGAAGTTATGTAGAGTTTGCAGAAAGAAAAATACTTCCAGAATATAAAAATATACCGATTGAAAAAATTGAATCAAAACATCGTAGAGATGGGTTTGAAGCATCAAATGCAGATAAAATTTTTGAAAGCACATACACAAAACAAACTAATAGAAAATGAAAAAAAATAAAAAAGTAAATTATATTTTAGAAAAATTGGGTATTTCAAATAATCAAAAAGGGTGTTCTTTTGGTGAAAAATGGTTTGGATCCGGACAAATTATAAAATCTTACAGTCCAGTAGATAATTCGCTTATAGGGACTATTCAATTTGCTAGTAAAAAGGACTATGAAAAAATAATCAATGAAGCTCAGAATGCTTTTTTAGAATTCAGAAATATTCCAGCACCTCAACGAGGAAATTTAGTTCGTCTATTAGGAAATAAGATTAGGACTAATAAAACAAAATTAGGTGAACTGGTTTCTTGGGAAATGGGAAAATCTTTACAAGAAGGATTGGGAGAAGTACAAGAAATGATTGATATATGTGATTTTGCAGTTGGATTATCCAGGCAACTATATGGTTTTACAATGCACTCTGAAAGACCCAATCACAGAATGTATGAACAATATCACCCTTTAGGTGTAGTTGGAATTATATCTGCTTTTAATTTTCCTGTAGCTGTGTGGAGCTGGAATGTTTCCTTAGCATGGATATGTGGAAATGTTTGTGTTTGGAAGCCCTCTGAGAAAACTCCTTTATGTAGCATAGCTTGCCAAAATTTAATTTTAGAGGTCTTGAAAGAAAATAAAATTTCAAATGGAGTTTCATGCTTAATAAATGGGGGAAAAGATATTGGAAAGTTAATGTCTGATGATCCAAGAATAAATCTTTTATCTGCAACTGGATCTACTAAAATGGGAAAAGATGTTGCTAAAAGAGTAGGATTTAGATTAGGAAAAACATTATTAGAATTGGGAGGAAATAATGCAGTTATTATAACAGAAAACGCAGATATAAAACATGCTATAAGTAATATAGTTTTTGGAGCAATTGGTACCTGTGGGCAACGTTGTACCTCTACAAGAAGAGTAATAATTCATGAATCTATTATTGAAAAAGTGAAAAATGAACTAAAAAAGGCTTACAAACAAATTAAAATTGGTAATCCTTTAGATGAAACTAATCATATGGGACCATTAATTGACAAAGATGCAGTAAACCAATATCTCAATGCAATTAAAGAAATTGTAAAACAGGGTGGTAAAATAATTGTTAATGGAGGGAATTTAAAAGGAAATAATTACCAAAGTGAGAACTATGTAAAGCCAGTTATTGCAGAAATAAAAAATAGCGCACAAATAGTTCAAAAAGAAACTTTTGCTCCAATTTTATATCTTGTAAAGTATGAGGGTAAAGTTGAAAATGCTATACAATTAATGAATGATGTTAAACAGGGCCTGTCCTCGGCCATCTTAACTGAAAATTTAAAAGAATCAGAAAAGTTTTTGTCACATACAGGAAGTGATTGTGGTATTGCCAATGTAAACATAGGTACATCAGGAGCTGAAATTGGTGGAGCCTTTGGCGGAGAAAAAGAAACAGGCGGTGGTAGAGAAAGCGGGTCTGACGCTTGGAAAGTTTATATGAGAAGGCAAACAAATACTATTAACTATTCATCTGAAACTCCCCTGGCTCAAGGAATTAATTTTAATCTAAAATAAATTAGTCAATTAATGAACTAATTAATAATTTTTGATTTTAGCTAATTTATCTAAGTGAAAATTTGAATCTCCTAACATTGATTGCACGACTCTAGCTCTTTTAAGAAAAAATCCGATATCTGCATCATCTGTTACCCCAATTCCTCCGTGCATCTGGACAGCTTCATTACTGACCAATTGTAAAATAGACCCTAACTTAGCTTTGGCTAGACTAGAATATTTTGAAAGACTAGAATCATTAGAATCTATAGCTTGCAAAGCTTTCAATACTATAGACTTACATAATTCTATTTCTCCAAACATTAAAGCACAACGATGTTGTAACGCTTGAAAAGATCCAATTTTCACACCAAATTGTTCTCTTTCTTTTAAGTAATTTACAGTAATTTCGAATGCTTCTTGAATATTACCTAACATTTCCGCTGCTAAGCCTATTCTAGTAATATCTAGAGTTTTTTCTAAAATCAACTTACCATCTCCTTCAAAAGATAAAAAATTATCATTTTTAATTTTAACATTATTAAATGTTATATCAGAATAGGTTCTAGAATCCATATGAACTTTATTATTATATTCTACTCCAGTGGATTTGGAATCGACAACACATATTAAAACATTTGACCCAGATTCATTATTTGCAGTTACTATTAGATAATCTGAAATACTACCATCAATTACAAAATTCTTTTTTCCATTTAAAACAAAAAAATCTCCTTCTTTAGAAATCAAAGAATTTAAAATTTCTGGATTGTGATGCACTCCCTCATCATGAGCAACAGTAGATAGTTTAGTGCCGTTCATGATTTCTTTAAATAAATTGGATTTTAAAATTTCATTTTTTGAAAGAGAAATTAATGTCGTTGACATTAAAACTGTAGAAATAATTGGTGAAATACTTAATTTTCTCCCCATTTCTTCGAAAACTTGTCCTAAACCCACATATCCAAAATTTAATCCATTGTATTTTTCAGGTATAGTTAAAGCCGTCCAACCCATTTCAACCATTTCCATCCACAATTCCTTATTATAAGTTTGAAAATTATTATTTCTTAATTTTCTCATACTAGAGATAGGAGATTTTAAATCTAAAAATTCCTTAGTAGATTCTTTAAGCATTTGCTGTTCTTCGTTTATTATTAAAGCCATTTATTTTTATTTAGTGGGAAGCCCCAAGATTCTTTTTGCTATAATATTTAATTGAACTTCATGTGTACCTCCCTCAATGGAGTTACCTTTAGTTCTACAAAAGTAACGAGCTTGTTTTCCGTTTTCTGAAGCCTTGCTGTTCCATTCAGTTGAACTAAAACCATTAATTTTTAATCTTAATTCTTCTCTTTGAATATTTAATTCGGTTCCATAATATTTAAAAAAAGAGGAAGCAGCTCCTGAATTATTCCCAGATTTTTCTTCATCCATAGTTCTTCTAATTGTTAAATCAAAAATTTCTTCGTTCATTTCAAATTCTGAAATTTTTGATCGTAAAATAGTATCAGATAAAATTCCATTATTTTTTGACATAACATTTATAGCTTCATTACTAATATGTAATTTTTTATCCGTTTCACCTATTCCACCTATCATTTGCCTTTCATGAGTTAACAAGTACTTGGCAATTGTCCAACCATCATTCAAAGTTCCAACTAAGTTTGCTTTTGGAACCTTCACTGAATCAAAAAAAGTCTCACAAAATGGTGACTTTCCACTGATAAGTTTTATTGGTCTAGTGGATACACCCTCAGAGGCCATATCAATTAATAAAAAACTAATACCTGTATGTTTTGAACAACTTGAATCGGTTCTTACAAGGCAAAAAATCCAATCTGCTTTTTCAGCATATGATGTCCAAACTTTGGAACCAGTAACTAAAAAATAATCTCCTTTATCTTCTGCTTTAGTTTGAAGGTTTGCTAAATCACTTCCAGCATTTGGCTCACTGTATCCTTGACACCATCTAATTTTTCCTTGAACTATATCAGGTAAATAATTAAGCTTTTGTTCTTCTGATGCGAACTTTAACATTGCAGGTCCTAGCATAGAAATACCAAAATTGTAATGAGGTTTTCTACAGCCAAGCCTACCCATTTCTTGATTTAAAATATTATTTTTTTCTATAGAGAGTCCTCCTCCCCCATATTTTACTTTCCAGTAAGGAACAATCCACTTCTTTTCAAGCATTCTTTCGAACCATAATTTTTGATCATCGCTACTAAATTCTCCATTTCTTCCCCCCCAGTATAATTGTGAAGGATCTTTAGTAGGTTCTCTCATGCTTAAAGGACAATTATCTTCTAACCATTTTCTAGTTTCCATTCGAAAATTAGTTAAATCAGTATTTACTTTTGTTTCCATTATTTTTTTTTATCTTTTTTTTAATGTTTTTATTTTCCTAAAAATTTTGCAGGCCTTTTTTGAATAAAAGCAGTAACTCCTTCCTTTAAGTCATAACTATTAAAAGCTGCAACTTGCTCCTGTGCTTCAAAGGCAATTGTGTCACTTAAATTATTATCCATTGAATACATCATATCAGCTTTTGCTATACCAATTGCCAAAGTAGGTCGAACAGAAAGTTCATTAGCCCATTTTTTGGCATCATTTAAAACCTCATTTGTTTTAACAATTTTATTAGTTAAACCTAAATTTAAACATTCTTCTCCAAAAATCTTTTTACCGCTAATTGCAATTTCTAAGGCTTTACTATATCCTACTTGTCTAGCCAATAACCAACTAGCACCACCGTCTGGACCAAGCCCTATGTTTACAAAAGCATAAAGCAAGGCACTTTCTTTACTCATCACTCTTAAATCACAAGCTAATGCAAATGCTGCACCAACTCCTGCAGCAGTTCCATTAATAGCTCCAATTATCGGTTTTTTTATTTTAAAAAAACGATTCATTAATGGTTGATATTGTTCGACTATATAATCACGTCTTTGTTCGGATGAAACTTTACCTCCAAAAACTGACATATCAGCTCCTGAACAAAACCCTTTACCATTTCCAGTCAAAACTACAGCTCTAATATCATTATCGTTTTCAACAATTGAAAGCGAATCATTAATACCATCAACTAAGTCTTGATTTACCGCATTGTATCTTTGCGGTCTGTTAAAAGTAATAATTGCAATATTTTTTTCTTTTTCAAATAAAACTGCTTTTTCCATACTTTTTGTTTTTATTCGTATCCCATTGCTAAGGTTTCAGCAACGCATACTGGTTTTTCCTGACCTTTAAGCTCAACCTTGATACCTAATTTGTATTTTGCTCCACCGGGTTTGGACTCAAATTCTAATAAAGAAACTCTTCCTCTTACCAGTCCTCCAGAGGGTGTAGCACTAGTAAATCTAACTCTGTCTACTCCGTAATTAACACCCATTTTAACACTAGCAATACTAACGGTATCGTAAGAAAATCGAGAAGCTAAAGATAATACCATAAATCCATGAGCGATTGTAGTTTTATAAGGAGATTCTTTAGCAGATTTTTCCGCATCAATATGAATCCACTGTTCATCTTCGGTTATTTTTGCAAATAAATTAATCTTTTCTTGACTTATTTCTACCCAATTACTTATTCCAAGTTCTTTACCAACACTTTTACTCATTTCTTCAAAATTTTCAAAATGAGTTTTATAAGCTTCTATATTTTCCATTATTTATTTAATTTTAAATTAATTATTACATAGGCATTGCTCCTCCATTTGCATGAAGTGTAATTCCACTGACAAATCCAGCTTCTTTAGAGGCAAGAAATAGATACGCATGACCCATATCTTCGGGTGTACCAATTCTACCTACGGGAATCATTTTTATACCAGCTTTAATTATCTCTTCCGGCATACTATCCGACATTACTGATTTTACAAAGCCAGGTGCAACTGCATTAACGGTAATACCATTTTTACCAACCTCTTTACAAAGTGCTCTGGTAAATCCTGAGATTCCTGCTTTAGTAGCACAATAATTTGTTTGACCAAATGCTCCAGCTGAGCCATTTATTGAAGAAGCAGAAACAATTCTTCCATATCCATTTTGTTTCATATGAGGAACAACCGATTTAGTTACAATAAATAGAGATTTAAGATTTACATTTATAACGGAGTCCCATTCTTCTTCTGTCATTTTAAGAAAGGATCTATCTCGAATAATACCTGCATTATTAATAAGAATTTCTATTTTTCCATACTTTTCTATTATTTCTCCAATTGCATTATCAACAGAATCTTGTGATGTAACATCAACTTTCTGAAAAAATATATTTCCTCCGTTTTGGGTTATTTCTTTTACTGTTTCGCTTCCATCCAAAACATCCCACAAAGCTACTGTGGCACCTTCACGGCAAAAAACCTCACAAATACCACGACCAATTCCTCTAGCTCCACCAGTTACAATAGCTACCTGACCTTCTAATCTTTTCATTTTTTTAATTTAAGTTATTATTTTAATTTATGACCGCTTATTATATGATTAAACAACCTCAAACAAACCAGCAGCACCCATTCCACCACCAACACACATAGTAGAAACAACATATTTAGCTCCTCTTCTTTTTCCTTCAATAAGAGCATGAGCAACCATTCTGGAACCACTCATTCCGTAGGGATGACCAATAGAAATAGAACCTCCATTTACATTGAGAAGCTCATTTGGAATACCTAATATATCTTTACAATAGATTACCTGAACAGCAAATGCTTCATTTAACTCCCATAATCCAATATCTTTCATTTTAAGACCGTTTTGTTTTAGTAATTTTGGAACTGCATAAATAGGACCTATTCCCATCTCATCAGGTTCACATCCAGCGACTGCTAAACCTCTGTAAATACCAAGTGGAGTCACATTATGTTGTGCAGCGATTTTAGATTCCATCAAAACACATGCAGAGGCACCATCTGAAAGTTGACTAGCATTTCCTGCTGTAATTGAACCTCCTTCAATAACAGGATTTAATGATCTCAGTCCTTCAATTGTGGTAGTTGGTCTATTACATTCATCTTTAGAAATAGTCTTGTCAACAAAAGAAATTTCTTTGGTTTCTTTGTTCATAACTCCCATTGAAGTTGTTACTTGAATAATCTCATCATCAAATTTGCCTTCTTTTTGACCTTTAGCAGTTCTTAATTGACTTTGTAAAGCGTATTGATCCTGCAATTCTCTGGATATTTTATATCTTTTAGCCACAACCTCAGCAGTTTGAAGCATGGGCATATAAATATGTTCATGTTTTAAAATTAAGTTTTCATCAACATATCTGTCTAAATTCATTTTTTGAGTTTGAACTAAGCTTATTGAATCCAAACCACCACCAACAACTACATCCATTCCATCAGAAATTATTTGTTTTGCGGCAGTAGAAATAGCCATCATTCCAGATGAACATTGTCTGTCGAGACTCATACCACTTACGGTAACTGGAAGACCAGCAGCTAAGGCAGCGTTTCTTGCAACATTAGCATGTGTAGTTCCTTGTTGAAGAGCAGCACCCATAATAACATCATCAACTTTGTTTGGATCAACACCCGATCTTTTAACAGCTTCCCTTATTGCCCAGCCAGCCATTGTTGGAGCAGTTGTGTTATTAAATGTTCCTCTATATGATTTTGTGAGCGGAGTTCTTGCCGTTGAAACTATTAATGCATCTCTCATAATTATAACTTTAAAATTAATTTTCCTTTCTTTTCTCCATTAAATAACTTTTTAAAAACCTCATAAAAATTGTCAATTCCCTCGTAAACATCTTCTTTTGATTTCAAGGTGCCGTTTAAAATCCATTCCGTCATTTCTTTTGTTGCTAGTGGGTATTTCTCAGCAAAATCAAAAACAACCATACCTTTCATTGAAGCTCTGTTAACAAGTAAAGACAAATAATTATTTGGTCCTTTTGCAGACATTTCATTGTATTGCGAAATTGCTCCACATACTACAACTCTAGCTCCCATTTTTAAAAAAATTAAAGCAGCGTCTAGTATTTCTCCACCAACATTATCAAAATAAACATCGATTCCGTCAGGACATTCTCTTTTTATTCCTCTTTTAACACTTTCGTTTTTATAGTCGATACAACCATCGAAACCTAATTCGTTAACAACGTAATCACACTTATGCTTTCCACCGGCAATTCCAATAACCTTACATCCTTTTATTTTAGCAATTTGACCAACAATACTTCCGACTGCACCAGCTGCTGCAGAAACTAAAACAGTATCACCATGTTTGATTTTACCAACCTCAAGGATTCCAAAATAAGCAGTCATTCCTGGCATACCCAAAGTTCCAATATAGGTTGGTAGGGGTATATCAGTGTTTGGTACCTTAAAATATCCCTTACCATTTGAAATCGAATATTGTTGAACCCCTCCCCAACCAGATAGAATATCACCTTTTTTAAATTTTGAATTTTTTGAGTTTACAACTTCTCCTAATGTACCTGCTCTCATAACTTCTCCAATTTTTACAGGCGGAATGTAAGACCTAGCTTCATTTAACCATCCTCTCATAGCTGGATCAAAAGAAACATATAAATTTTTTAATAAAATTTCACCTTCATTGATTTCTTTTACATCTTCATTTTCATAGATCCATGTTTCTTTTGACGGAAAACCAATTGGCCTGACCGATAGTTTTACAACTTTATTTTTTAACATATAATATATTTTTGAATACTGTATTGAACACAAGAAAGCCAAAAATATAAAAAAATATTATGCGTGCATAATATTTTTTTAAAAAGAGTTTAATTCCAATTTGGTTTTCTTTTTTCTTTAAAAGCGGAAATTCCTTCTTTTGCATCATTGGAGTTCAATACTAAATCTAACATTTCTGAAAGGTAAACATGATTAGACTCACTCGTATTTATTTTATGATTCGCCTCCAGTCCATATTTAATTGCTGTGGGTGAATTATTAGTAACTTCAGATAACCATTTTGAAACAGATGATTCAATTTTAGATTGATCAACTATTTGAGAAATTAAACCCCACTTATTAGCAATTTTAACATCTAAATCGTATCCTCTAATGCACCAATCAATTACTTTTTTATTAGGAATTACTTTTGATAGAGATTCCATAACTTGCATTGGAAATAATCCTCTTTTTACTTCTGGCAAACCCAGTTTAAGACCGTCAATTGAAATAACATAATTACAACCAGCAACTAACAATAAACCTCCAGCAAAAACATCTCCCTCTAATTGACAAATTTTAGGTTTATATAATTTATTGAATAAATCGCCAATCAATATTTTTGAATTAGCAATCGGAACAGTTGAGTTATTTTTCTCAACATCACCAGCCAAGGCTTTGAGGTCTAGTCCAGAACAAAAAACATTACCCTTCGACTTGAGCTTTAAAGCTCTAATATTATCATTATTTGAAGCATACTGAAAAGCAAATGCTATCTCGTTAATCATTTGAGGGTGTAAGGCATTCTTTTTTTTTGGGCGATTTAGTGTAACAGTTAAAATATGGTTCAATTCAAACAATTCTATAAAATCAAAGTTGTATGATTTTATGTTTTTTATATCATTTTTTTTGAAATATCTCATAAATTATTTTACATTCTAAATACTCCAAAAGAACTAGATCCTATTATTTCGTTACTGTAAACTGTAGCTAATGCCAAGGATAAATATTTTCTGGTATCGGTTGGGTCTATAACTCCATCATCCCAAACTTCAGATGTTGTATGCCAAACACTAGCCTTCTCATCGGCTTGTTCAGCCAATATTTTCTTTTCATGTTGAAGTTTTTCCTCATTAATTACTTTGTTTAATGATGATGCTGAATTTCTTTTTACAATTTCCATAACACCTGATAATTGATCTGCCCCCATAACACCAGACTTGGCATTTGGATAGGAGAATAAAAATCTGGGTTCAAATGATCTTCCACACATAGCATAATTTCCAGCACCATATGAATTACCTACTTGTAAACTGATGTGTGGAACAGTACTACCAGAAACGGCATGAATTAATTGAGACCCACTATTTATCATTCCATTTTGTTCATATTTTTTCCCAACCATAAAACCAGTTGTGTTGTGAATAAAAAGTAATGGGGTATTTGATTTATTAGCCAATTGAATAAAATGTGTAGCTTTTTTAGCTGACTCTATAAAAATAACTCCATTGTTGGCAATAATTCCTACAGGATAACCATTAATTTTTGTCCAACAACAAAACATTGTTCTACCATAATTTTCTTTAAATTCAATAAATTCTGAACTATCGACAAACCTTCTTACTAAATCTCTTATATCGAACGGTTTCTTTAAATTTGAAGGAATAATTCCTAAAATTTCATTTTTATCAAATTTCGGCAAAGATGATTGATTTTCGAACTTGTTTTCTTTAGGCTGTTGAATTTTTTTAATGAGATCTTTAGTTATCTCAATAGCTTCTTTTTCATCTTTTGCTAAAAAATCAGAGACTCCAGAAATGGTACTATGCATCATAGCCCCACCTAATTCCTCATCTTTTGCATCTTCATTTGTTGCCATTTTAACCAAAGGGGGGCCTGCTAAAAAGACTTTAGCAGCATTTTTTTGAAAAATAGAATAATCCGACATGCCTGGCACATAGGCGCCTCCAGCAGTTGCGTTACCAAAAACGACTGAGATTGTTGGAATACCATCTTTAGACCTTCTTGACATTTCCATGAAAAATTTTCCATAATTATTAAAAACCCTGTCCTGATCTGGTAAATTTGCACCTCCACTTTCAACCAAATTAATGGTTAATAATTTATTTTCTTTTGCTATTTGAGATAATCTTAAATTTTTTAAACTTGTAGCATAATCAATTGCTCCAGCTTTTCGTGTGGCAACATTTGCATTAATCAAGCAAAGTGTTCCGGAAACATACCCTAAAACAACAACAGTAGTCCCGCCAGCACCAAATCCATTTTCATGTTTTAAACCAGCTAAAGACATTAATTCAATGTGAGGTTTATTCTTATCTAATAATAAATCAATTTTTTCTCTTGCAAGAAGTTTTTTTCTGGTTCTTGTTCTTTTAATTTTTTCTTTACTACCCTCAGATTTTGATAAATCAAAATAAGAATTAAGTTCTTTTAATAACTTTTTCATTGAAATTTCATTTTCAATAAAACTTGAACTTAAAACGTCAATATTAGAACTTCTAGATTTCATTAAACAATCGTTTTATTTAAATGGGTTGATAAATAGACCAATTGTAAAATTAATGAAAATATATTTCCTTTTTAATGGTGTAAAAATTAATTATTATTTAAATTTTTTTAAAGTACTTTTAAAAAGTGTATATGTAATGTTTTTATAAGATTAGATTCTAAAACAGAATTTTATAATATATTTTATTTTTTTGATCTTTATGACAGCTTTTTTATCACTTTTATTTTATTTACACATGGACTCGGATGATGGATTATTTTTGTTATATTCAGAAAGTGATGAGAAAGGAATAGCATTTAAAAAAAAAATAAAATAGCAACTAAATAAAAATTAAAATCATGATTGATGAATTATTTGATTTTCCCTTTTATAAATGGGAACAAAAACTTAAAAATAAACCCTTTTTAAAACAACCTTTTGGTGAATTA
>JAQWJH010000039.1 GCA_029248455.1 Flavobacteriaceae bacterium | reverse complement strand
CCCATTACCAGCTCTTGCTCCATAAACTGAAGCAGAAGCATCTTTAAGAACGGAAATAGATTGAATATCATTAGGATCAATTTGCCCTATAAAAGTCTCTACACCATCCACTAAAATAAGAGCTGAACCAAAATTTCTAATACTTAAATTTGCTTGATTAAATCCAGGAAGTCCTCCAATACTTCTAGATGATAAACCAGCAACTTGCCCTACTAAAAGCTGCGTCGTGTTTGCGGCAGGTTTTTGAGTTAAACTTTCAGAAGCAATAGTTCCAATCGATCCCGTTAAAGATTTTTTGGATGTAGATCCGTATCCAGTTACAACTACCTCTTCTAACTGAGCGACATCCTCATTCATCACAACATTCATAGTGGCTGAAGCACCTACTGTTTGTGTTAGGTAACCTATGTAGCTAAAAACGAGTTGAGAGTTGTCATTTTTTAGAGTAATAGAGAAATTACCATCAAAATCTGAGGTAACTCCATTTACCGTACCTTGCTCAACGACAGAAACGCCTGGAAGTGGAATACCACTGGCTGTTACCGTTCCCGTTACTGTTTGTTGGGCAAAAAGCGACCCAATTCCTAAACCTAAAAAAGATAGGATTGTTAAAAGATTTAATTTTTTCATAAAGTGTTTAGTTTAATTATTGTTTTAATCAAATTTAAAGTTAATAAAAAAAAATAAGGTTGGTGTATAAGTCAATAAAGGGGGGGATATTAACCAAATGAGACTTTTTTAAGAGCAAAAAAGAGAATTACTTTTTATAAAACCAAAAGATTAACTAGCCTGTAGTTTAAATGTTTTGATTAATTGTATCTACTTTAGAGCTTTTGTATTTTGATGGCAGACAACCAAATTGTTGTTTGAAAGAAGTTCTAAAATACTTATAATCATTAAATCCAACTTCATAACACACATAGGTTAATTTGGTATCAGTAGTTGAAATTAAATAAGCTGCCTTTTTTAACCTAACTGATCTTATAAAAGCTGTCAAAGACAAACCAGTCAAAGATTTTATTTTTCTATATAGCGTTGATTGGCTCATACAGAAATAATCTGTCATTTTTTCAATTCCAAAATTTGGATTTTGGATATTTTCCTCAACTAAAACAATAGCTTTTTCAATAAAACCTATTTCAATATCATTATTAGAATTTGGATCAATTACTGGCTCAAATCTTACTTTATTTAACAAATGTTTCCTAGTACTATTTCTGTTTTCTAGTAAGCTTTTAATTCTGGCCTTCACCACACTAGCTTTAAAAGGCTTTGTTATGTAGTCATCTGCACCAGACTCTAATCCACTGACTTCAAATAATGTAGAGTTTCTAGCGGTAAGAAGAATAATTGGAATATGTGAGGTGCTTAGTTCCTTTTTAAGTTTACCACAAAGTTCAATACCGTCCATGACAGGCATCATAATATCACTAATAATTAAATCAGGAATTTTAGATATAGCTATGTTTTTCCCAACCTCACCGTTTTCACCCTCTATAATATTATAATCACCCGACAATAAGGAAGCTAAATAAGTCCTAATATCTTTGTTATCATCTACAATAAGTATCGTTTCTTTAGAATCAATTTGTAAATCAGTATTTTCAACTACATTTTTATCAAACTCATAGGTGCTCAAGTCCTCAGATTTTTTAAAATTCAAGTCTACTTCTCTATACATTTGGGGGTCCATATTTATAGAAAAAATAAATTCAGATCCAACGCCATAATCACTCAATACATTTATTTTTCCATGGTGAAGCTCTACAATTTTTTTAGATAAAAAAAGACCAATACCAGTTCCTGGTGTTTGTTTAGTTAATTTAGATTTGACCATAAAAAATTCATCAAATATTTTGTCAACATCT
Organism: Flavobacteriaceae bacterium; assembly: GCA_029248455.1. Taxonomy (GTDB): domain Bacteria; phylum Bacteroidota; class Bacteroidia; order Flavobacteriales; family Flavobacteriaceae; genus MAG-121220-bin8. The sequence continues at coordinate 17,121 of JAQWJH010000039.1, read as the reverse complement.
GACACTGGAATTCCAATTCCGGTATCTTTAACTGAGCAGATACAAAATCCACCTGAGGATTTAACTGAAACAGTTATTTCACCCCCGGGGGATGTAAATTTCATGGCATTAGAAATCAAATTACTAATAACAATTTCCATTTTATTTCTATCAAAAGGAAGATTTATCTCGTTCTGATCACAAGTGAACTTATATTCTATATTTTTTGATTTGGCAATTTCTGTAAACAAAAGAAAAATTTCGTGACTAAAATTTCTAAAATTTCCATAAGCAACTTTTACTTTTAAAAGCCCATGATCTGCCTTTCTGAAATCTAAAAGTTCATTTATTAAATTCAATAGTTTATTGGCGTTTTTCTCTACCGTAATTAATTTACTAGAAACATCATTTTTCAGGGTTGAAGAACTTAAAATTTCTTGAAGAGGACTAATAATAAGAGTTAAAGGAGTTCGAAATTCGTGGGAAATATTTGTAAAAAACCCTAGTTTGGATTCCGCAAAATCCATTTCTCTTTTTTTATCTTTTTCTATCTCAATTAAACTGCTTTTTAATTTTAATCCATTTAAATATATTCTAAAAATCATATATAATGAGAAAAGAATAATCACAAAATAAATAAAATAAGCTGATGTAGATAAAAATGGAGATGGAAGAATATTAATGATAAGTTCTCTTGAGTTGTCCCAGTTAACATTATCTATCGAACTAGCAACAATTAATTTATATTTTCCTGAGGATAGACCAGTAAACGGAACTGTTTTTCTTGTTCCTGTTTCTATCCATTGATCTTGAAAACCTTCAATTTTATATTTATATTTATTTTTTTCCTTAAAATCATTGTTAAAAAAACCTATTGAAAATGTTGCTTCTTTATGATTTAGGGTTATTTCTTTTAAATAAGATATGTTTTTATCAATAACAACCCTACCATCAAATTTTTGATTAGGATAAACTAATTCATTATTTATTTTTAAGTTAGAAAATATTAATTCTCCAGAACTTGATTTATTACTAATTTTTAGTAGGTCTAATTCTAATAAATCATCTACTGCTCCAAAATAAATTTTTTCATTATTGTAATTAAAAACAGCTCCTAAATTAAACATATCGACATTAAACCCATCTTGGTCACTAAAATGAATAACCCCTTTATTCATGTCATTATAATTTACAACTTCATTTATGGTGCTAATCCAATAAGAACCTAATTCAGAATTACTTTCAGCTTTTGAAATAGAATTTATAAATGATTGATTAAGGCCCTTTCCTTCATCAATTAAATCAATCAAAAACAATCTATTCTCTTCATTTTTATAGTCTAACTTGTATAGTCCTTTTGAAGATCCTACCCATATAAAATCATCAATCAAAATATCATTTATAATATTTGGAATTGAAAAATTAGCAAGTTTAGTGTATGAAACAAGCTTTTTATTTTCATTTACAAGATGAATTCCATTGTATGTTCCAACCCAGATGTTGCCATATTTATCTTCTTGGATACCAGTTATTCTTCGGCTATTATCATAAAGTTTCTCTGGTATTATCTGATGAAACTTTTGAATAACAAAATCATTTTTTTTACAAAAAAACAACCCATCTTGTTGAGTTCCAATCCATAAATTTTCTTTTGAATCTACAAAAACAGAAGTAATTGAAGTGGTTAACGTTGGAGTTGAACTATTACCATCAAATGTGGCAATATCAAGTCTTTCTGTAAGGTTTGAATATAGATTATTAGTATTAGTTGCATTTATTGTATTTACAACAGGCAAAACCACTCTCTTTATTATATTTTTTTTGTCAATAGAAAACAATGCGTTCTGCGTCCCAACAAGTATATAATCTTTATATTTATTAATAACATTTACTTTACTTCCCTTAAAACCATAATCTCTAACAGAACCATTTTGTTTAATTTTAAAAAAACCTGAGTTGATTGTTCCGATATAAAGGTCATCTTTATCTCTAAAAATTGATTTAATATTTTTTGTTTCGACCAATTCTTCACTTGATGTTAATTCAATCAATGTTTTAAAAGGTTTAGTAGGTGTTAATTTAACCACACCTCCATTTGCGATTGAAAGCCAAGTAGAATTGTCCTTAGAATGTTCTATATGATTAATGGTTGAATAATTAATCGGTAATTTTTTACTGTTAGGACCAATCAAATTAAACTGTTTAAAGTTTTCTACTTTTTCATCACTAACAAACAATCCATACCTCCAGGTTCCAACCCATAACTTACCATAATTATCAAAGGCTAACGTTGGGTTAAATTGAGATTTAAACTTTCTTAATTCATTAATTTTTTTGGTTTTTAAATCCAATTCTTTAAGCACACCGATAGCGGTAATAAATAGTATCTTATTTCTCTTTACATCTTCAACAATATCTCCAATCTGTTTAGTATTAAAAAACTCTATAGATTCATCTTTAATATTAAAAACATTTAATTTGTTTCTCGATGAAAACCAAACATTTCCAAAAGAATCATTAAAAATTGATCTAACATTTTCTCCATCTCTGAAATGGTGAATCAGTTTATTTTGGTTTGAATCAATAACATAAACGCCATTTCCAAAAGTACCTATCCAAATTCTTCCCTTTTCATCTTGAGAAATTGAAAATATTTGAAAAGCATTTTCTTTTGAAATCCCTAAAATAGGATTGTAATTCTTAGATTCATAAGTAACCGGATCTAACGAAGATATACCTCCACTTTTTGTTCCGATCCATATAATATTATCTCGATCTTCAAAAATGGTTTCAATATTTTCATTGAAAAGATTATTAAAAACCTCACCAGGCTTTATATACTCAAAAGTATTGTTATTACCATTATATTTTGAAATACCATTTTCTGTTGCAAACCATTTAAAATTAAATTGATCACTTATAACTTTAGTTACGTAATTACTACTAAGCCCTTCTTGAGTGGTTATGTATTCAATATTATAATCTAATTCCTGGCTAAATACATTTAGTGAAATCAAAGTAAAAAACGAAAAATAATATTTAAATAAATTTTTGATCATCAATAGAATAAATATTTAATTAGAAATTGGTTTTATAATAAAAGAATATTTATAATTACCAGGGGGGATTATATATTTAAGTAATGGTCTTGCTCCCCAACTATTATCTCCTCCAACTCCCATTTGTTTTAAATCAATGTTTAAACTAATAAAATTTCTCTTAGGAATGTCGATAGGCTTTCTTTGTTTCTTGATTATTCTTTTTCTTGCTGATCCCATTTCACCAGGTTTTTTATTTCTAACCCCGTCATCGAAATCTTCAATGGTATTGTAATGAGCACTAAAAGAAATGTAAGGATCTCCAAAAATTTTAAAACCATTCCCACTGTCATCTATGAGTTCTAACCATTTTGTTTGTGTTCTGTACCCATTTTCTTGAGGTCTAGAATAATCGAATCCTAAATCACTAACAGACGAGCTGTAAACGCCCATAAAAGCAGAGTCCATCCTATCCACATAATTTTCGTGAGGTCCCCTTCCATACCAAGAAATATTGTTATAACTCTTTGGAATTTGAAAATTCATACCAAATCTAGGCATTTCAGCATCTTTCAAGTTTCCCTTATAGTTAAAGTCATTAGATATCCTTAACTCACCCTCAGGGTTAATTAAAAATATTGTGGTATAATATGATTTTAGATTAGCTAGACTATAATTAACTGTAACTTTAATATTTTTATCTAAAAGCTCATGATCAATATTTCCAAGAACTCTTTTATTAGATGCTATCTTCCATTCTTTAGACCTTAAAGGTAAATTATTACCATAATCATTATCAATTGGTGCTCTCCAAAAGTTTAGATAGGGAGCCTTATCTATAAACTCTTTACCATTTACAACATAACTTATCAAATCCCCATTGGAATTATCAAACACTAGGTTAATATCATCATTATATACTTTTAGTAAATCATCACTAGATTCAACTTTTAACATTTTATTTGAATTTGAGAGAGAATAGCTACTTGTAGATTCTTTAATTTCCATTTGCTCTTTAAAAATCATATGACCTGAGGGAATTAAATTTTTTCCATTTCTTAAATACCCATAAACGTTAAGATGAAAATCATTGTTTTCTTGATTTATTTCTTTGATGAAGCTTCTTATAGGGATTTCAACAATTTTGGAAGATTGAGGATTTAAATCAATATTGAAATTTCCATTATTTATAACTTTACCATCTTTCAAAAGTTCATATTGAAAATCAAATTCGTTTAGATTAGTAAAGAAATATTGATTTTCTATTTTCAAAGAGAATGTTCCAGAACTGTTTGCTAAAGTAAATCTAGAATCTTGATATACTTTTTTAATTTCTTCCATAGCAGGGTGAAATGTTCTATCAGAATTAACTAAACCGTTCATGCAAAAATTAGTATCATTATGATAATTGCTAGGAGAATAATCCCCACCATAATTCCAATATTTTTTTCCCTCGTCATTATACTCTGCCAAACCCTGGTCAACAAAATCCCAAATAAAACCTCCTTGCATTTGCCTCTCACTATGTATCATTTTCCATAAATCCGCGATATTTCCATTACTATTCCCCATAGCATGAGAATATTCTAACCAAATAAAAGGTCTATCACTAAATTTTCCTAAATATTCTTTTTCTAAATCATTCATTCTAGCATACATCCACCCTAAAACATCGGTATGAGGCTTTAGATTTATTCCCATTTTTCTTTGTTTAAAATGTTCAGAAGTTCTCTCGTAAATTGTTAAACGGGACTTGTCATAAGCCTTTATCCAATCATAGCCCTTAACAAAAACAGGTCCGTCACCTGCTTCGTTTCCAAGTGACCACATTATAATTGAGGGGTGATTTTTATCTCGTTCCACCATCCTAACCCACCTGTCCATGTGCATTGCATCAAACTCTGGTTTAAAAGCAGGAGTGTCCTCTTTTTTATAACCAAAACCATGCGATTCAACATTAGCCTCATCAATAACATAAATTCCGTATTTATTACAAAGCTCATACCAATATGGATCATTAGGATAATGAGAAGTTCTAACTGCATTTATATTATTTTGTTTCATGATTTCAATATCTTTTAACATTGATTCTTTTGAAACTATGTGACCCGAAAACTCATCATGTTCGTGTCTATTAACGCCCTTAAATAAAATAGGTTGATTATTCACTAGTACTTGGCCAGTTTTAAGTTCAATTTTTCTAAATCCAACCTGTTGACCTACTGAATGGGTCTCTTTTCCATTCTGTATTAAACTAGTTGTTAAATAATATAAATTTGGCTGTTCAGCACTCCATAGCAATGGATCAATAATCTTATCGTTTAAATTAACTTTTTTAGAAGAGAGTGATTCAATCTCTATGTTGTTTTTTATGGTTTTAATAAGTTTATTATTCGAGTCATATAGTTTTGATTGGACTGCAAAATTGGATTTAAAAGGATTGTAATTTCTAACATTTATATCAATGTTGAAATCCGATGTTTTTAAATCATCACTAAGATTAGTTTTAACAAAAAAGTCTCTCAATGCAACTTTTGGTTGAGCGTACAAAAAAACATCTCTTTCTATCCCACTTAATCTCCAAAAATCTTGATCTTCCAAATAGGTGCCATCAGACCATCTAATAACTTGAAGCATTATGGTGTTTTTATTGGTATTTATATACTTGGTGATATTGAATTCAGCTGGTGTTTTACTGCCCTCAGAATATCCTACTTTAACTCCATTAATCCATATATAAAAAGCAGAATTAACGGCACCAAAATGAATAAAAACTTCTTTATCATTCCACTCTTTACTTATCTCAAATTTCCTGTGATATAAACCTATTGGATTATAATCTTTAGGCATAAATGGAGGGTTGATTTCATAGGGGTAAATAATATTAGTGTAGACTGGGAAATCTTCACTATGAAATTGCCAATTGGCAGGAACTGGAATATTATCCCATTTTTTTACATTACTTTTTTTTAAATAAAAATTTTTCGGAACAGAATCTATATTTCTATATAATTTAAAATCCCACTCACCGTTCAAAGAATAGTAAAGTGGATTTTTATTTAAATCGTTTTCCATTACTAACTGCTCGTTACTAAAAGGGTAAAAAGTAGCATGTGGTTTTTCTGTGTTAATGGAGAAAACTGATAAGTCTTCCCATTCACGATACTGCGCATTTAAGAAAGTAAAACCTAAAACAGACAGTAAAAAAAATAATTTAGTTTTCTTCATAATGTATAATTACCCATTAAACATACACAAAAAATTAATTTTTTAAAGGCTTGACAATGAAAATGAATCATTTATCCATAAATTTTGATTAATACGCTTACACTATTAGTAATTTAATTATCTATTTTTAGTAAAAAATAATTATGAAATCAATAAAAATCATATTACTAATAATCCTGTCTTTTTTCTTAATAAATTGTGATTCTCAAGATCAAACTAATAATGAAAAACCAAATGTTCTTTGGATTGTAACTGAAGATAATTCGATTCATTACATGAATTTATATACAAAGGGAGGGGCAGAAATGCCAGCAATTTCCCAACTTGCAAATCAAGGAGTAGTGTTCAATAACGCCTTTTCAAATGCTCCAGTCTGCTCTGTGGCAAGAAGTACTATAATAACTGGCGTATATGCCCCTAGAATAGGGACTCAATATCATAGGAAAATGTCAAAGGTTAAACTTCCAAATGGTATAAAGCCTTTACCTACCTATCTAAGTGAAATTGGTTATTACACAAGTAATAACGCCAAAGAAGATTATAACTTTATTAAAGAAAATAAAGTATGGGATGAATCCTCAAAAAAAGCAACATATAAAAACAGAAAAAAAGGACAACCCTTTTTTCATGTGCAAAACTTTCATAATACTCATGAAGGGCAACTTCATTTTAATTCCAAGCAATTAACAAGTGCTCTTGAAACAAACGAACTTGATAGTATCATGCCATTTCCATTTCATCCTGATACCCCAACCTTTAGATATACCCAGTCATTATATCATAATCATCACAAAGATGTTGACAAAGAAATGGGGAAATTTCTCAAAGATTTACAAGATGAGGGACTAATGGATGATACGATTATATTTTATTATGGAGATCATGGGGTAGTATTACCTAGAAGCAAGGGTTATTTATACGAAACTGGATTAAATGTTCCCATGGTTGTCTATGTGCCTGAAAAATGGAAAAACCTAAACCCTTTTGAAATTGGATCCAGAACTTCAACTTTTGTTGATTTTGTTGATTTAGTCCCTACTGTTTTATCCCTAGCGGGAGTCAATATTCCAAAGGGCCTAGATGGAACACCTTTTTTAGGAAAAAATATAGATAAAACAGAAATTGAAAAACAAGATATTACTTTTGGATATGCTGATCGATTTGATGAAAAATACGATTTAGTTCGATCAGTAAGAAAAGGAAAATACAAATACATAAGAAATTACCAACCCTTCAATGTTGATGGGATTTATAATTTTTACAGATATAAAATGTTAGCTTATAAAGAATGGTACAAACTATTTCAGGAGGGAAAATTAAACGATATTCAAAGTCAATTTTTCAAGCCTAGACTTCCTGAAGCTCTTTATGACATTGAAAATGATCCTTACGAAACTCAGAATTTGGCTTCTTCTGTTGAATACCAAAACAAATTATTAGACTTAAGAAATATTCTCAGTAATCACGTAATTAACCAACCTGATTTAAGTTTTTTTCCAGAACCCTATTTTTTAGAGAATGGATTAGAAAATGGATTAGATTTTGGCCAAAAAAATAAAGAACTAATTAAAAAACTTATTCAAACAGCCAATCTAAGCCTCGAACCATATAATAAGGTGAAAAATGAAATATCAGAAGCACTAGACAATAAAAATCCCTGGGTCAGATATTGGGGACTCATCACATGTTCTTCCTTTGGAACAGAAGCTTCAGAACATTTAGAAAAAATAAATTTTTTATTTAAAAATGATTCTGAGAATTTAGTAAAAATAAGAGCTGCAGAATATCTAATGCTTAATGATTTTAACATTGACACTGGGGAAATAAATAATTTATTGAAAAATGCTAAATCTGAGATCGAAGCTAATTTAATGTTAAATTCACTAGCCTTGATTAAAACAAAAAACCCTAATTATAAATTAGATTTTAGTAAAAGTTTCTATCCCGAAAAATGGTTTGAAACCGAAAATAAATTAGTAAACAGAAGATTAAACTACCTAACCAACAATGAATAATTTTAAAAGTAAAATATTAATACTATTATTATTTATTTTTTCCTGTCAAAATAATATTTTTGACAATGAAAAACCAAATGTAGTTTTAATTGTTGCAGATGATTTAGGATGGTCAGATTTGTCTTACATGGGTTCAACTTATTACGAAACCCCAAATATTGATAAGCTTTCAAAAAGTGGAATGACTTTTTATAATGGTTATGCCTCTTCGGCTAATTGTGCTCCAAGTAGAGCAAGTATGCTCACTGGAAAATACCATCCTTTTCATGGAATTTATACAGTTAAAAATTCGGACAGAGGAAATAAAAAAACAAGAAAAATTATTCCAATAAAAACGAAAACAAAATTAGAATTACAATACTTTATACTTCCAGAAATGCTAAAAAGTAAAGGATACTCTACTGGGCATTTTGGAAAATGGCATATGGGTCCAAAAGGCTATTTTCCAAAACAAATGGGATTTGATATAAATATAGGTGGTAATGAACATGGAGGCCCAGGAAGCTATTTTTCACCTTACAAATACCCCAATATGTCAAATGGGCCAAAAGACGAGTACCTTACAGACAGAATTGGTGACGAGGTAGTTAAATTTATTGAAAAAAATAAAGAAAATAATTTCTTTGCTTACGTTCCTTTCTTTTCAGTTCATACACCCATCCAATCTAAATCAGACTATGAAAAAAAATACCGTAATAAAGAGTCTAATGAATACCACAATCGTGAAGATTACGCTGGAATGATTCAATCACTTGATGAAAACATCGGTAAAATATTAGATAAAATAGAAAAACTTAATTTATCCAAAAACACTTTAATAATTTTTACATCTGATAATGGCGGAATCAGAGCAATTTCAAACCAATACCCTCTTCGTGCTGGTAAAGGATCATATTATGAAGGTGGAATTAAAGTTCCTATGATTTTCTCGTGGCCAGAAAAAATAAAAGCCGGTTCAACCTCCAACGAAAGAATTTCTAATATTGACTTTTACCCTACCATTAAAAGCATAATTGGATACAACGAGACAATTGATTTAGATGGAGAGAATCTAACACCAATTTTCAATTCCAAAGCTCTTAAAAAAAGAGAATTATATTTTCACTTCCCGATTTATCTGGAACCATATAATGTTCACTTAGACAGTGGTTCAGATCCATTATTTAGAACAAGACCTGGGTCTGTTATAATTAAAGATAATTGGAAACTACACCACTATTATGAAGATAATAATTTTGAGCTCTATGATTTAGAAAATGATATTTCAGAATCTAAAAATCTTATTGATATTAATAAGGAAAAAAAAGCTGAACTCTTAAATAATCTAGATAATTGGTTAAAGAAAAACAATGCTCCAATTCCAAACAAACTCAATCCTTTTTATAACCAGAAATATGTTGATAGTTTAATGTTTTCTATTAATAATAATAAAGTTTCTGGCAAAGTAAATAAAAACGAGACGAGCTAATATTAGAAGATTACTAGTTAAATCGATCTGGGTTCAATTTGTTATATTGCTTGTTGGCCATAAGTCCTAAGAAAATTGGATCCTTTAAAGTTTTTAACCACTTCTTGTGTTCACTTAACAGCTTATTGTAAACATCTATTTCTTGATTTTTTAGATTATTTTTTTCAGAAATATCATTTTTTAAATCATAAAGAGCAACGGCTTCTTTGTTTTTAATAAACTTGAACTTTTGGCTTCTAACAGCTGATGCTTCAGCCCTTAGATTAGGATCATTTTGCATTAAATTATTTCTCCAAAAAAGATGCTTGTGAGGAGCATGTGTCTTTTCTCCAGTTAAAAAAGGAATTAAATTTACTCCATGTAACTCATTTTTTGAACTTATTTCAGGTGAAGTTAAAGCCTTTGAAGTTGCAAAAATATCAAGAGAGATTACTGGATTATTATAAATTTGACCACCTTTTATTTTTTTAGGCCACTGCATAACAAAAGGCACTCTAATTCCTCCCTCAAATAAATTTCCTTTCTTTCCCCTTAGTTCGCCATTGTCAGAATCTCCTCTTAATCTTCCTCCATTGTCAGATAAGAAATATATTATGGTATTATCATAAATCCCCTTTTCTTTTAATTTAGAAATAATATCTCCAACTCCATCGTCAACAGCACTAACCATTGCCGCGTAAGTTTTTCTATTTTTTTCTTTGATGTGATCATACCTTTGTAAATATTTTTCTGTTGCTTGTAAGGGACCATGTGGAGCATTATAAGCCAAGTAAATAAAGAAAGGATTGTTTGAATTTCTTTCAATAAAATCTACACTTTCTCTCGAAAGTGCGTCAGTTAAATATTCTTTTTCTTCAATACGTTTTTCATTTCTAAGTAGTTTAGTCCTGTAAGCAGCTCCTTGACTAGTAACCTTAGTTTCATCTTCTAAATCCCATTCGTGTGGAAAATAGCGATGACCACCAGTCAAGAATCCAAAAAACTCATCAAAACCTCTTTTTAGTGGTCTTAAAGTTTCATGAGCCCCTAAATGCCATTTACCGACTGCAAAAGTTTTGTAATTAGAAAGTTTTAACATATCGGCAATAGTTTGTTCTGATAAAGGAAGTCCCATATTTGGATCTTTTGGTGCAAATAAAGGATTTTTACCAAATCCAAAAGTGTCTTGGTATCTTCCTGTAATTAACCCTGCTCTACTTGGTCCGCATACTGGGTAAGACACGTAGCCTTCTTTAAAGACAACGCCATTATTAGCTATCTGATCTAAATGGGGTGTTATTATATCTTTTGATCCATTAAAACCCACATCAGCATAACCCAAATCATCGGCTAAAATAAGAATGATATTTGGAGATTTTTCCTTGATATTTTGGTCATCAATTATTGAAAAACTAAGAATGATGAGTAAAAAAAATATTGATTTTTGGAACATTGTTTTTAATTTAATTTTTAATATAGTTATTAATACAATTAAATAATAATTTCAACATAAATATGAATGTTTTAACCTTATTTATAAGCTAATAAACCTAAAAAACAGAACCTTGAATTATTATATTTATAATATGAAAAATACAACACTCCTTAATATATCCTTGTTATTTACTTTATTAATTTTTACTGGATGCTCAAATATCGAAAAAAAGAAAAGTCAAGATAAACCAAATATAGTTTTGATTTATTTAGATGACTTAGGATATGGTGATGTTAGTGCTTACAACAATGGGACACTAGAAACTCCCAATATGGATAAATTAGCAAATGAAGGAATTAAATTTACTAATGGGTATGCCTCATCGGCTACATGTAGTCCTAGCCGATATGCTCTTTTAACTGGCACCTACCCATGGAGAAATTCAGAAGCAAAAATAATTACAGGTGGTTCCTTAATTATCGACACTACAGAAGTAACCATACCTAAGTTATTAAAGAAAAACGGGTACGAAACTGGAATAGTTGGTAAATGGCATTTAGGATTAGGATCAGGAAAAATAGACTACAATACAACAATATCACCTGGACCTAATCAAGTAGGATTTGATTATTCTCATATAATGGCTGATACACAAGACCGTGTTCCAGCAGTTTATATTGAAAATGGTAATGTTGTTAATTTAGACACCAACGATCCCATCGAGGTTAATTTTTCAATGAAAAAAGAAAGAAAAAACTATGGTCTTCCAACTGGGTTAAAAAATCCTGAGTTAACCACAATGAAGTGGCATCATGGACATAATGGCTCTATTATTAATGGTGTTCCTAGAATAGGATTTATGAAAGGAGGAGAAAAAGCCAGATGGAGTGATATAGACATGGCAGATTATTTTTTAAATAAAGCAAAAGAATATATCCAAAAAAAGAAAGATGAACCATTCTTTCTTTATTATTCTCTTCAACAACCTCACGTTCCAAGAACACCACATCCAAGATTTGAAGGAGCTTCAGGAATGGGACCAAGAGGTGATGTAATCGTCGAAGCTGATTGGTGTATTGGTGAACTATATAAAACACTAGAAGCTGAGGGTTTATTAGAAAATACCCTTATTATTTTATCAAGCGATAATGGACCTGTGTTAAATGATGGTTATTATGATGATGCTGTTGAAAAACTTGGAGATCATACTCCCGCTGGAATTCTCAGAGGAGGTAAATACAGTTTGTTTGAAGCTGGCACAAAAGTTCCATTTATGGCCTATTGGAAAGGAAAAATCGTTCCTAATGTATCCAACAAAATAATATCTCAAATCGACATACTAAATTCGTTATCCAAAATTGTAGGTAGTGATTATCAATCTTCTGACGGCAAGGATTTATCAGAACTAATTTTAAACAACGAAGGAGACGGAAGAAAAGAACTCATTTTAGAAGCAACTACAAGAACTGCTTACAGAAATGGTGACTGGACAATGATTCCTCCGTATAATGGTCCTGCAAAAAATGAAAATGTAAATATCGAGTATGGTAATTCTTTAGAATTTCAACTTTACAATCTTAAAAATGATCCCTCTCAACAAAATAACTTAGCTAAAAGTCAACCAGAAAAACTTAAAGAAATGTTGTCAGATTTTGTGAAAATTAGAGGAAAAAATTTTTCAAACATTGAAAATCTGATTTTAGAATAGTCAACTATCTTAATCTTTTTTTGTTAATCCATTGATTAAATAAACTTATATTTATTTAAAATATATAATGATTAAAAAATCCAAAATAATAGTAACCGGTGGGCTTGGTTTTATTGGAAGTCATACAGTTGCGGAATTACACGCTCAAGGATTTGAAGTTATTATAGTAGATGACTTGTCTAACTCGTCCATTAATGTTTTGAATGGTTTAGAAAAAATTACCAAAACAAAGTTGATTTTTGAAAAAATGGATTTAAAAAATAAATCTCTTGTCAAAAAATTATTTATAAAATACCATGATATTTCAGGTGTCATTCATTTTGCTGCTTCAAAGGCAGTGGGAGAAAGTGTTATAGATCCTTTGAAATATTACGAAAATAATTTAATAACATTAATCAATTTATTAAAAGAAATAAATAGTTTAAAAACTAAAATTAGTTTCATTTTTAGTTCCTCTTGCACTGTTTATGGTCAGGCAAAAAAACTACCAATTAAAGAAGACGAAAAAATAAAACAGGCGGAATCCCCTTACGGAAATACTAAACAAATCTGCGAAGAAATAATTCAAGACACTTGCAAAACATCAAAAAATTTAAAAGCAATTTCTTTAAGGTATTTCAATCCAATTGGGGCTCATCCATCTAATGAAATTGGAGAACTTCCAATTGGAAAACCTCAAAATCTAGTGCCTTTCATTACACAAACAGCTATTGGAAAACATAAAGAGTTAACTGTTTTTGGAAACGATTATCCTACAATTGATGGAACATGCGTAAGAGATTATATTCATGTTGTTGATTTAGCAAAAGCACATATTCAATCAATAAAAAGATTAATTGAAAATAAGACTGTCTCTAATTATGATTTTTTTAATGTTGGTACAGGAAAAGGAAGCTCGGTTTTGGAAGTAATTACTAGTTTTGAAAAAGTTTCTAATATCAAACTAAACTATAAAATTGGTCCAAGAAGGAATGGTGATGTTAATGAGGCTTATGCAGATACCCAAAAGGCCAATAACGTTCTTGATTGGAAAAGCGAATTAAGTCTGGACCAAGCAATTCTATCTGCTTGGAATTGGGAAAGAAAAATACAAAATATTTAAAATGAACAAAATAATTGTAGAATCACCAGGAAGAATAAACTTAATCGGTGAACATGTCGATTATAATGGTGGTTCAGTACTTCCTGCTGCAATTGATAAAAAAATAATTATTGAATTTAATTCTATTGAGGGAAATGAGTGTTCAATTGAATCTGTAACAGTAGGTAAATCCTTTAAACTAAATCTCGAAAAAATATCAAAAAGTACGATTCAATGGGAGAATTATATAATAGGAGTATTACACAACCTAATTGTTTTGAAAAAGAGAAAAATTGGAGCGTTTAATTGTAAAATAACAAGTAACCTGCCAATTGGCGCGGGGATTAGTTCCTCATCATCACTAATTTGTGGCTTAATAAGTGGTTTAAATTATTTGAACAACTTAAAATTAGGTTCTGATGAAATAGTTGACATGGTCTCTAGTGTGGAACATAATTTTATTGGTCTAATGGGTGGCATAATGGATCAATTCACTATAGTTAACGGAAAAAAAAATAATTTAATTTTGTTAGATTGTCAAAATAGAAAATTTGAATACATAAGTTCAAATTTCAACCCATATAAAATTATCTTAATTAATACCAATGTAGAGCATAATTTGGCTGATTCCTCATACAATCAAAGAGTAAAAGAATGTGAAGAGGCTTTAGGAATAATTAATAAAAATGAAAACAACTACAAATATCTTGTTGATGTAGAACTTAATATTTTAAACAAGTTCAAAGATTCTATGAATAGCAGAGTGTACAATAGAGCAAAATTTGTAATTGAAGAAAATAAAAGAACACACGATTCTTCAGTTGAAATAAGCAAATCAAATATTAATGAATTTGGAAAATTAATGTATCAATCGCATAAAGGATTAAGAAAACTTTATGAAGTTAGCTGCGAAGAATTAGATTTTCTTGTTGACTTTTCAAAAAGCAAGAAAGAAGTTATAGGGTCTAGAATGATGGGTGGAGGATTTGGTGGTTGTACAATAAATTTAATAAGAGATGATTATGTTGATGATTTTATTTCATCCGTTTCAAAAGCTTATTTAAAAAAATTCAATATTGAACCAAGTCCACTTTTTGTAAATATTGGTGATGGTGTAACTATTAAAACAACTTAATGACTTTTAAAAATAGTTCTCACAGAAGAAAAAACATATTAACAGGTGAATGGGTTTTAGTTTCTCCACACAGAACTAAAAGACCATGGCAAGGAATGCAAGAGCAAGCAAAAGAATTAAAAAACCTTAAATATGATCCTAACTGTTATTTATGCCCAGGAAATACCAGAGCAAATAATGAGATAAATCCCGACTATAAGAATACCTATAGTTTTATCAACGATTTTTCAGCAATATTAGATATTAAAACAGAATACTATCATGATAATCTTTTAGAAGCTCACACAGAATCAGGAATTTGTAAGGTGCTTTGCTACTCTCCCAACCATTCTTTAACAATGCCACAAATGGATGAAAGTGAAATAGTCTCCATAATTAAATCATGGCAAAAAGAATATAATGATTTAGGATCTTTAAAAAGTATAAATAATATTCAAATTTTTGAAAATAAAGGAGAATCTATGGGATGTTCCAATCCCCACCCTCACGGACAAATTTGGGCACAAAAATCAATTCCTACCGAGATATTAAAAAAACAAAATAATTTTAAAAAGTTTTATAAAAATAACAATCAAAGTATGTTGTTGACTTACATAAAAAAAGAGTTGGAATTAAAAGAAAGAATTATTTTTGAAAATGAATCATTTGTAGTGCTTGTTCCATTTTGGGCAGTTTGGCCTTATGAATCAATGATTATTACTAAAAATCATCGTAAATCTATTTTAGAGCTTAACGAAAAGGAAGTAACTGATTATGCCAATATTTTAAAAATACTGACCACCAAATACGATAATCTTTTTCAAACATCTTTCCCCTATTCAACAGGAATTCATCAAGCACCAACAAATAATGAGCAAAATAAAGAGTGGCATATGCATATGTCTTTTTATCCTCCTCTACTTAGATCTGCTAGTATAAAAAAGTTCATGGTTGGCTATGAAATGTTTGGTGAACCTCAACGTGACATCACACCTGAACAAGCAGCAGAAAGCTTAAGAAATTGTTCTAACACCCACTTTTCGAAAGTTAAGTAGCTATATGAACTGATCTTGTTTCTCTAATTACAGTAACTTTTACTTGTCCTGGATAGGTCATGTCAGTTTGAATTTTTTGTGAAATTTGAAATGATAATTTGGCAGCTTGATCATCAGAAATTTTTTCACTTTCAACCATAACCCTAAGTTCACGACCTGCTTGAATTGCAAAGGCTTTATTGACTCCCTTAAAATCATAAGCAATATCTTCCATTTCTTTCAGCCTTTGAATATAACTGTCTAAAACTTGTCTTCTGGCTCCAGGTCTAGCTCCTGAAATTGCATCACAAACTTGAACAATGGGTGATATCAAATTATTCATTTCGATTTCATCATGATGAGCTCCAATGGCATTGCAAACATCAGGTTTTTCTCCGAATTTTTCAGCCCATTGCATTCCAAGTAAAGCGTGTGGAGTTTCAATTTCTTCTTCGGGAACCTTACCAATATCATGTAATAATCCTGCTCTTTTAGCCAATTTTGGGTTTAAACCTAACTCGGAAGACATAATTCCACAAAGTTTCGCAACCTCTCTAGAATGATGTAATAAGTTTTGACCATATGAAGATCGATACTTCATTCTACCTACAGCTTTTATTAGAGCTGGATTTAATCCATGTATTCCCAAATCAATGACTGTTCTTTTACCTACTTCAATAATTTCATTTTCTATTTCCTTAGTTGTTTTTTTAACCACTTCTTCAATTCGAGCTGGATGTATTCTGCCATCTGTTACTAATTTGTGAAGTGATAATCTAGCAATCTCTCTTCTTACAGAATCAAAACAAGATAAAATAATAGCTTCAGGAGTGTCGTCAACAATTATTTCAACGCCAGTTGCAGCTTCAATAGCTATTATATTTCGTCCCTCTCTTCTAATTATTCTTCCTTTTAAATCATCAGATTCAATATTAAAAACAGAAACACAATTGTCAATAGCTTCTTCAGTACCAACTCTTTGTATTGTATTTATTATTATTTTTTTAGCGTCCTGTCTAGCAGATAACTTTGCTTCCTCTAT
>JAQWJH010000124.1 GCA_029248455.1 Flavobacteriaceae bacterium | reverse complement strand
TTATTTAACAAATCCACCAGAAAAACCAGTCGCAATTCAAATTGGAAGCAGAGGAAATTTAATTTTTAATGGAGACAAAACATCTTATGCATTCGCTGTATCAAGTCCTGAAAGATTAAAAAAAGTAGCTGAAAATGGCACTTTATTTGACACAAATAACTTACCAGAATGTACTCATGGGGATCAAGTTGAGTTTCTTAGAAGAATTTCTAATGCTACTTTTAATTATGCATCTGTCATACAGCAGGCCTACAGTGAGTCGGAAGCTTATAATAAGTATGATTCGGAAAATGATTTGGATACTCAGCTTAGTCTAGTTTCCAGATTGATAAAAGGTAATTTGGGTTCTAAAATATATATGGTTTCTTTGGGTGGTTTTGATACTCACGGAAATCAACCTGAAAGACATCAAAAACTTTTAACTACACTGTCCAGTTCAATTAAAGTTTTTTACGATGATTTAAAATATTATGGTTTGGATAAAAAAGTACTTTCATTAACTTTTTCTGAATTTGGAAGAAGAGTAGCTGAAAATGGGTCTGAGGGAACCGATCATGGTACAGCAGCTCCAGTAATGTTATTTGGACCTGCACTGAAGGGAAATGGATTTATCGGAAACCATCCCAGTTTGAGTGATTTAAATAATAGAGGAAACTTAAATCATAACTTAGATTTTAGATCTATTTACACGACAATTTTAACTGACTGGTTATGTGGTGATAAAAAATTTATAACTAAAGCCATGCTAGGTAATGAATACTCTTTACTAGGTTTAGGTATTAACTGTAATGATGATGTGATAGATTTTGACGAAATTATTCCCTATCATGCAGCAATATATGGAAGTTCTAAAGTAGATTTGAATTTAAGAATCAATCAGGATCATTATATTAAAATATACGTTTACGATATTTTAGGAAGAAACCATGGACTTATTTACGATAATATACTTAGAAGGGGCACACACACTTTTCCATTGTCAATTAATTCAAAAAGAAAATTATCAACTGGACAATATTTTTACAATATAAAAGTTGTTGGAGGAAATGATTTGAATAAATCTTTTATTGTAAAGTAGTTTAAATACTTGTAAATAGTTTATCCATTTTTTCGCTTTCTTCATCTGCTAAGACTTTATCTACTAATATTCTTCCACTGTGTTCATCGGTAATTAGTTTTTTTCTTGAAGCAATATCCAATTGAACTTGAGGAGGAATTGTAAAAAAAGATCCGGCAGATGCTCCTCTTTCAACTGCAACCACTGCAAGACCATTTCTAACACTTGATCTAATTTTTTTATAGGAAATAATCAGGGGTTCATCAATTTTGGATTCAAATTCCTTAGATTTTTTTAAAAGCTCATTTTCTTCTTTTTCTGTTTCTTTTAAAATATCACCAAGTTCATTTTTTTTATGATTTAAATGTTCCTTTCTCTCGTTGAGTTTTTCAGTATTTTGATTAATATTTTCTTTTTTAAACTCAATGGTAACATTTAATTCTTTAATCTGCTTAGTGCAAAGTTCTATTTCAAGCTCTTGAAATTCTATTTCTTTACTCAATGATTCAAAAGCTCTATTATTTCTAACATTTTTCTGTTGATCATTATATTTTTTAATCATAGTCTTGGCATGCTCAATAGTATTTTGTTTAGATTTAATATCTTCAGAGCATTGATCTAACTCCTCATGTATTTTTGACATTCTAACCTCAAGTCCAGCCACTTCGTCTTCTAAATCTTCCACTTCAAGAGGAAGTTCTCCTCTAACACTTTTAATTTTATCTATCCTAGAATCAATTAGTTGTAAGTCGTACAACGCTCTTAGTCTGTCTTCAACGGAGAATTCTTTTTTCTTTGCCATAATTAAAAGTAATTAACAGGGTTAGTATTTGATTTTGATATAACGCAGGCAAACTTAGGAATTTTTTTTGTAAGAAAATTTAAAATAAGTTCTTTTGTGTATTGTTCACTTTCAAAATGACCTATGTCCAATAATAAAATCTTATTTTCTGCTTTAAAATAGTCATGATATTTTAAATCAGCAGTTATAAAACAATCGACTCCGACTTCAATAGCTTTTTCAATAGCAAAACTTCCCGACCCACCTAAAACAGCAACGGTTTTAATTTTTTTACCTAATAAAGGTGAGTGCTTTATGGTGTTGGTATTCATTTTATCTTTTACATGGCTTAATAAGTCTTTTTCAGATAACTCTTCCTTAAGTTCTCCCATCATTCCCATTCCTCCATTTAAATTCGGTTTTGGAATTAATATTTTAGTGTTATGTAAGTCCAAATGTTTAGCAATTTGATAGTTTACACCCTTGGAGTGATTATCAAGATTTGTATGAATTGTATAAATATTTATGTTGTTCAAAATACACTTACTTATTACTCTTTCAACATAGGTTTTATTTGTTAGTTTTTTTAATCCATTAAATATTATGGGATGAAAACTAATAATCAAATCACAGTTCTTCTCTACAGCTTCATCTACAACATTTTCTAAGGTATCCAGGGTTATTACAGCTTTTGAAACAATTGAAGATTCATTTCCCAAAATCAAACCAACGTTATCAAAATCTTCTGCCGTACTTAAAGGAGCCCATTTTTCAATAGTATCTATAATTTTTTTTAATTTCAAAATGTTTTTTTTTACAAAGTTATAAATTATTGATTCAACTAAATTTTAAATTTATAATTTAGTGTAATGTCACTTTTCAGAATAATTTTTTACCCATTTTCTTTATTATATTTTGTTTTGACAAGCTTAAGGAACAGAATGTTTGATGTTGGACTTTTAAAGTCTAAGTCTTTTGATATTCCTCTAATTGGAATTGGAAATTT
>JAQWJH010000120.1 GCA_029248455.1 Flavobacteriaceae bacterium | reverse complement strand
GTGAATTTTTATTAAATAATTCTCATCAAAATTAATAAAACATTAAATTAATCTCATTAAAAAAAAATAAATAGATAGTATTATTATGAATTTAATAATATAATGGTATCTAAAATTAAAGTTTAAAAAAAAATGGGGGGTATAATTATTAATTCATACAATTTTAAACTAATTAAAATTTTCACTTTGATAAGAATAATCCTAAGTAAACAGCGAATAACCCTAAAACAAGAGAAAGTAGTGTGTAGATTATTGCATGTGTTATGTCTCCCGATTTAATTATTGTAACATTCTCATAAGCGAAAGTCGAAAAGGTTGTTAAACCTCCACAAAACCCAGTTGCTAAAAGAAGAGTTTGAGGCGAATTTAAATGATTGTTTTTTATGGCATATCCAAAAATTAATCCTAGAATAAAACATCCTAAAATATTTGATAGTAATGTAGGAATGGGAAATTTGATAAAACTAAAAAAGGGGATTTTTGATAACATAAATCTAAAACCACTTCCCAAACCTCCACCAATAAAAACTAATAAAAATTGTTTCATGAAACACTTATTTTTTTAAGGATTACTAGCATGGAAACAAACATTATAAATCCAATAATTACCCATTTTATTCCTTTATAGGAACCATTTAGTTTTTTTAAATCTTTTTTATAACTGTAGGTTACCAAAATTATAAACGATATAAAAAAAATTAGTCCAAAAAGTAATTGACCATTGCTAAACATATTTGTTTATTTTAGATCAAAAATAATATTTAATTATATATGAAACATCAAATAGAATGTGTAAAAAAATTTCATGAAGTATATAAACTAAATTATAAATTGATACCGACTGCCAAATTGAACGATGAAAAAATTAAATTAAGATTCAATTTAATGGCCGAGGAAAATCAAGAATATTTGGAAGCGGCAAATAATAATGATTTAGTTGAGGTTGCTGATGCGCTAGGAGACATGCTATATATTCTGTGTGGAACAATTATTGAACATGGAATGCAAGATAAAATTGAAGAAGTATTTGATGAAATTCAAAGGAGTAACATGAGTAAGTTAGGAAATGATGGTAATCCTATTTATAGAGAAGATGGAAAAGTAATGAAAGGTCCAAATTACTTCAAACCAAATATTTCTAAAATTATAAGTTAGACTTTTACTCTCCAGTCAAAGGGATCTTCTGAAATATTATATTGTATATCATTTAATTTCTTTTTAAAAAAAGATGAAAAAGAATTTTCAATTCTTGGTAAATCATATTTTTTATTTTCATAACCTAACCCAATTATAGGTAATACTGTAACTGCGGTTCCACTTCCAAAAATTTCTTTTAGATTTCCACTTTCTGAAGCTTCAATTATCTCTTTCACTCTTATGGGTCTGATTTCAATTTTAATTTTTTCTCTTTTAGCAATTTCAATTAAACTTTTCCTGGTAATTCCGTCTAAAATACTGTCACTAACCGGTGCGGTTAATAATGTATCTCCTATCCTAAAAAATAAATTCATTGTACCGGCTTCTTCAATAAATTCATGATTGGAGGAATCAGTCCATATAATTTGTTGAAACCCTTGTTCTTTTGCTAAAATAGTTGGATAAAATTGTGCTGCATAGTTTCCCGCAGCTTTTGCATAGCCTACACCTCCTTTGGCAGCTCTACTAAAAGACTTTTCTATTTTTACTCTTATATCTCCGGCATAGTAAGAAGAAGCTGGTGCACAAATAATCATAAATTTATAATTTAATGATTCAGTTGCATTGATGCTTTCTTGATCAGCAAATATAAACGGTCTTATATAAAGTGAATTTCCAAAACCGGGCTTTACCCAATCCAAATCTATATTTATTAAATTTCTTAAGCCTTCCATAAATATTTTCTCAGTAATACATGGCATAGCTAACCTCTTGGAAGATTTGACAATTCTTTGATAATTGTCTTTAGGTCTAAATAACCAAGCTTTATTGTTTTGATCCTTAAAAGCTTTCATCCCTTCAAAGCACGCTTGTCCATAATGAAAAACTCTTGCAGATGGGCTAATTGATATTGATTGGTAAGGTAGTATTTCTGCTTCTAACCATTTACCATTTTTATATGAGCAGGTAAACATGTGATCAGTAAAAACAGAACCAAAATCTAAATTACTAAAATCAACATTTTTAATATTAGATTTTATAATTTTTTCAATTTTCATGATTAATCAATTACAGTTAGTAAAATTATAAAATTAACTTTGATTAAAATTATAAAATTAATGAGATTTTTAATTACTGGAGCAACTGGCTTAATTGGAAAAAAAATTACATCTCTAATTTTAAAAAGAGGTGATCAAATCAGTGCCTTAACTACAAATAAACACAACATTAATAAGTATGATAATATTGATTTTTTTTATTGGAATCCAGCTTTAGGTATTGTAGATGAAGGTTGTATGAAAGGAGTTGAAGTTGTTATTAACCTTGCTGGTTCACCAATTGCTCAGTTGTGGACAAAAAATGCCAAGAATTCAATTTTAAAAAGTAGAGTAAACTCTGTTAAATTATTAGAAAATCTAATTTTAAAAAATAGAAACATTAGAAACTTTACCTGCGCTTCTGCCATTGGAATTTATCCTTCAAACCTTCAAATTGAATACACTGAAAGTTCTTTACATGTTTCAAAATCTTTTCTTGGAAATGTTGTTAAACTTTGGGAAAAAAGTTGTCATAATCTTGAAAATAATAATATTAATGTTTTAAAATTAAGGATTGGTTTAGTACTCTCATCTGAGGGTGGATTGTTTAAGCCGATATCTTTTTTTACCAAATATTATCTGGGCACATGGTTTGGAAAAGGCGATAATTTTTATTCTTGGATTCATATTGATGATATTGTCAACTCAATTATTTTTTTAATTGATAATAACAAAAAAGGAATTTATAATTTGGTTGCACCAAATCCAGTAACTAGTAAAAGTTTTGTAACCCAAATTGCTAAAGCTTACAAAACAAAGATATTTTTTCCAAGCATCCCTGTTGGTATTGTAAAATCTCTTTTTAAAGATATGTCTGAGTTATTTATTTTTAATCAAAAAGTTAGTTGTAATAAACTTATGTCAGATGGATATAAATTCCAATATTCGGATTTAAAAAAAGCATTAAGTAATTTGATTAAATAATTTTATGACATTTTGACAAAATCATAAAATTGGCAGTACTTTTGTCTTTTTATTAAAAAAATTAATAATGAGTAAAGGTAAATCTAAATCAAAGGCTTCGAAAAAACCTACATTAAAATCCCAGATAGAGGAATTAAACATCTCTATCAAAGAGGAAAAAGATAAATTTTTAAGACTATTTGCAGAATTTGAAAATTATAAAAAAAGGACATCTAAAGAAAGATTAGAATTATATAAGACTGCTTCTCAAGAATTGATGACAGCGTTACTGCCAATAATTGATGATATGGATAGGGCATTTATTGAATTTGAAAAATCTAAAGATAAAGGACTAACTGAGGGATTTTCTTTAATTAAAAATAAATTTTTTGAAACTTTAAAAACAAAAGGATTAGTACTTACTCAAACCAAAAAAGGTGATAATTTTGATGCCGAAATTCATGAGGCAATCACTCAAATTCCCGCCGAAGATGATAAGATGAAAGGAAAAATTATTGATATTGTTGAGTCAGGATATGAACTTGGCGAAAAAATTCTAAGATATCCAAAAGTTGTTGTTGGTAATTAAAAATTTTATGAAATGAAGGAAGATTATTATGACATACTAGGCGTTGGAAAATCAGCTTCTGAGAGTGAAATTAAAAAAGCCTACAGAAAAAAGGCTATAAAATTTCATCCTGATAAAAATCCTGGTGATTCCTCAGCTGAGGAAAACTTTAAAAAAGCTGCTGAAGCTTATGAAATTCTTGGTAATCAAGAGAAAAGATCAAAGTACGATCAATTTGGTCATTCGGCTTTTGAAGGAAATGGTGGTTTTGGAGGCGGCGGCATGAATATGGATGATATTTTTAGTCAATTTGGAGATATTTTTGGTGGAGCATTTAGTGGTTTTGGTGGCTTTGGTGGTTCTGGTCAGAGAAGATCCAAGGGCAGTAACTTAAGAATCAGAGTTTCTTTGGATTTAAAAGAAATTGTTTTAGGAGTTGAAAAAAAAATTAGAGTAAAAAGAAAAGTAAAAGCGAAAGGAGTCACATTTAAAAATTGTAGTTCGTGTAATGGATCAGGTCAGGTAACAAGAATCACTAATACAATTTTAGGAAGAATGCAGTCCGCTAGTACATGTCCCTCTTGTAACGGTTCTGGCCAGGTTGTGTCTAACAGACCTTCAAATTCAGATAAGAACGGAATGATTCAATCTGAAGAAACAGTTCTTGTTAAGATTCCAGCAGGAGTTGAGGATGGTATGCAACTTAAAGTTAGCAGTAAAGGTAATGAATCAACTGGTGATGGAATTCCAGGAGATTTAATAGTCTTAATTCAAGAAAAAGAGCATCCTTTTTTAAAAAGAGAGGGTAATAATTTACATTTCGATTTGTATATAAGTATTTCTGATGCAGTTTTAGGTGTGTCTAAAGAAATAGAAACAATTACAGGAAATGTTAGAATCAAATTAGAATCTGGTATTCAGTCAGGAAAAATACTTAGACTTCGTGGTAAAGGACTATCTAGCATAAATTCTTATGGCTCTGGAGATTTATTAGTTCATATTAATGTATGGACGCCGAAAACATTAAATAAAGAACAAAAATTATTTTTTGAACAAATGCGGAATAATGACAACTTTGTTCCCTCACCCGAAAAAGGGGACAAATCTTTTTTTGAGAAAGTAAAAGATATGTTCTCTTAAATTTTTTCATCTTACTTTGTCATTTTAGACTTAAAATTTACTTTCAATTTGATTATATTTATATAATATTTTCTTATGAAAAAGTTTATCGAATTTATTAACAAGGAATTTTTTATTACTGAGAGTATAAAGTTTTCTATAGTTACTATCATTTTAGTTTCATTAATATTTTTGATTACATATTTTTCATTGAAAATAATCAAGAAAATTGCTACTAAAAAACTTGATGAGGAAAGAAAATTAAAGTTTAAATCAGTTTTTTCATTTTTAAATTATTTTGTTTATATAATTGTTGCATTAATTACATTTCAGAATTTTGGTATAAATCTAACTGGAATTTTTGCTGCCTCGGCTGCGTTGTTAGTTGGAATAGGATTAGCTCTTCAAACTTTTTTTCAAGATATTATCTCTGGTATTTTGATTTTAGCAGATCAAACAGTACATGTTGGAGATATAATTGAAATTGATGGAAAGGTAGGAAGAGTTGAAAATATTAAAATCAGAACTACACGAGCAGTAACATTCGACAATAAAGTTTTAATAATCCCAAATCATAAATATTTAACCTCCACTTTGTTTAATTGGACTGAAAATGGTACTGTTCTAAGAGGGAGTGTTTCAGTTGGAGTATCTTATGATTCTGACGTACAAAAAATTAAAGAAATTCTTTTACAAATTGCTAACGATCATCCTCATCTGATTAAAAACCCTCCTCCAAAAGTCCTATTTAATAACTTTGGAGATAGTGCTTTAGAATTTGAGTTAGTATTTACTTACAACAATGGTTTTAGAGTTAATTTAATAGAAAGTGATATTAGATTTTTAGTTCATAAAAGTTTTAAAGAAAATAATATTGAGATTCCATTTCCACAAAGAGTAGTTCATTTACAGAAATAAATTTTATGACAAAAATTTTAATAATTGAAGATTAGGAGTCTATAAGACGAGTTTTAAGGAAGGTCTTAAGTGAGGAGAGTAAAAATTATAAAATTTTAGAAGCGATTGATGGTTTACAAGCTATAGAAACGGTTAAATCAAATAAAATTGATTTAATCTTGTGTGATATTAAAATGCCAAAAACTGATGGGATTGAAGTACTTCAATTTCTTGTTAAAGATTTTCCTGAAATCCCTGTTATTATGATCTCTGGTCATGGAGATTTAGAAACCGCAGTAGAATCGATGAGATTAGGAGCATTTGATTATATTTCAAAACCTCCTGATTTAAATAGATTGTTAAATTCTGTAAGATCTGCTTCCAAAAATAACGTGTTTAGAAAGAAAAGTAGAACCATTTTAAAAAAATCAAAAGATTTTAAAATTATTGGAGAGTCTGTCTCAATAATAGAAATTAACAATATAATAGAAAAGGTTGCTAAAACTGATGCTAAAGTTTTAATTACTGGTCCAAATGGCTCAGGTAAAGAGTTAGTTGCCAATCAAATACATATAAACAGTTCACGACATCAGGGTCCTTTTATTGAGGTAAATTGCGCAGCAATTCCCTCTGAATTAATTGAAAGTGAATTGTTTGGTCACATAAAAGGAGCTTTTACATCAGCCATAAAAGATAAGATTGGAAAATTTGAAGCTGCCAGTGGTGGAACTATTTTTTTAGATGAAATTGGAGACATGAGTTTATCCGCTCAATCAAAAGTTTTAAGAGCTTTACAACAACACAAAATACAAAAAGTTGGTAGTGAAAAAGATTTAAACGTTGATGTTAGAGTAATTGCAGCAACGAATAAAAATTTGAAAGAAGAAATTAAATCGAATAATTTCAGAGAAGATCTTTTTCATAGACTTGCAGTAATTGAAATTAATGTACCGTCACTAAATCAAAGATCATCTGATATTCCTTTGTTGATTGATCATTTTTTAAATGAAATATCAAGAGATAGTAAAAACACTTATAAAGATATTGAAGATAGTGCAGTTAAATTATTACAAAAATTTGATTGGTCAGGAAATGTAAGAGAATTACGAAATGTAATGGAAAGGTTAACAATTTTAAGTGAAAATATAATTATTTCTAAAGACGATGTTGTAAAATATTCCGGAAAATATCAATTATGAAAAAACATATAATCATTTTAATTTTTCTCTCTTTTTTAAATCTTAATTCACAAGATGATAAAGAAATCATAAAGAGAATTTTTGATAATTCAATGTCAAAAAGTAAAAGTTATGAGCTTTTGGATCATTTATCAAATGAAATTGGGGGACGATTATCTGGTTCATTAAATGCTGAAAGAGCGGTTAAGTGGGGTAAAAATGAATTAAGTAAGACAGGATTTGATAGAGTTTGGCTTCAAGAGATTATGGTTCCTAAGTGGGTAAGAGGCCCAAAAGAATTCGCGTTGATTGAAACACAACCTGGAACTACATTTAACGTGGATGTATGTGCCCTTGGTGGTTCGGTTGCTACACCCTCTGTGGGTATAAAAGCTCAAGTAGTTGAAGTAAAAAGTTTTGACGAACTCAAAGAGCTAGGAAAAGATAAAATTGATGGCAAAATAATTTTTTTTAATAAACCGATGAAACCAAACGAGGTTAGTACTTTTAATTCTTATGGTTTAGCAGTCAATCAAAGAGTTAATGGGGCCCAAGAAGCTGTCAAATATGGTGCGATCGGAGTAATTATTAGATCTTTGAGTTTGAGATTAGATGACTTTCCTCACACTGGTGTTATGACTTATGGTGATTTACCTCCAAGTAAAAAAATTCCTGCTGCTGCGATTAGCACTAATGCTTCTGAAAAATTGAGTAATCTTTTAAAAATAAATCCTGACTTGAAATTTTTGTTAAGACAACAATGTAAACAGTTTGATGATGTGAAATCTCATAATGTAATTGCAGAAATTAAAGGAAGTGTGTATCCAGATGAAATTATTTTAGTTGGTGGTCATTTAGATTCTTGGGATTTAGGTGATGGTTCTCATGATGATGGGGCCGGAGTTGTACAATCTATTGATTTACTCAACATATTAAATAAATCTGGTTATAAGCCTAAAAGAACTATTAGAGTTGTTTTATTTATGAACGAAGAAAATGGCTTGCGTGGAGCTAGTAAATATGCAGAAATTTCAAAAAAAAATTCATTAAATCATATTTTTGCTCTAGAATCTGATGCCGGCGGATTCAGTCCAAGAGGCTTTTCTTTTACATCGAACGATGAAAATTTTGAGAAAATAATCAAATGGAAAAATTTATTTAAGCCATATTTAATACATTACTTTGAAAGGGGAGGGAGTGGAGCAGATATAAGTGCATTACAAACCAATGATAATGTACTGGCTGGTTTAAGACCTGATTCTCAAAGATATTTTGATTTTCATCACGCTGCTAATGATACTTTTGATGCAATAAATAAGAGAGAATTGGAATTAGGAGTTTTTGCAATGACTTCATTAATTTATTTAGTTGATAAATATGGAATTAATAATTAGAATTTGGAAGCACTATTAGAACTTGATAAAAATATTTTTGTTTTTTTAAATTCTTTAGGAAGTACAGATTTCGATTTTATTTGGATGTTTATTACAGATAAAAAATCATCCATTCCTCT